>JAQBHK010000417.1:0-19523 GCA_032127815.1 Desulfobacterales bacterium | reverse complement strand
TTTGAAGTAACCTATGTCAGAAACTTTACGGATGTTGATGATAAAATTATCGATAGAGCCAACCAGCTTGGTATCGATTACCAGGCTGTTGCCGAAAAATATATCAAAGAATTCTATGAGGACATGGACGCGCTGAACACTGAGAGGGCCGACATTGAACCCAAACCGACGGAACATATCAATCAGATTGTTAAATTTATCGAACGGCTGATTGAAGCGAACCATGCCTACCAGATCAACGGAGATGTATACTACTCTGTCGAGTCATTCAAGGGCTATGGCAAACTTTCCGGACGAAAGCTTGAAGATATGGAGGCCGGCGCCAGAGTTGATATTGATAAAAGGAAACATAATCCCTTCGATTTTGTTCTGTGGAAATCTGCAAAACCCGGGGAACCGGCCTGGGACAGCCCGTGGGGCCAGGGAAGACCCGGATGGCACATCGAGTGTTCAGTCATGAGCAGCGAATACCTGGGAGAATCCTTTGATATTCACGGCGGCGGCAAAGACCTGTGCTTTCCGCATCATGAAAACGAAATCGCCCAGTCAGAAGGTATTTTCGGAAAACCATTTGTTAAGTACTGGATTCACAACGGTTTTGTTAATATCAATCAAGAGAAAATGTCAAAATCGTTGGGCAATTTCCTGATGATAAAGGATGTGATCAAAGAATATCATCCTGAAGTTGTGCGCCTTTTTCTGCTTTCCAATCACTACCGCAGTCCCATAGATTTCACCGACTTGGCCCTGGATGAAGCCCGTGCGGGGCTTGATAAGATCTATACTATGCTCGAACGCCTTGAACAAAGGATCGATTTGAAATCTACGGCCGAGATTGAACCTGGAAATTGCTGGAAGAATTTTGGTGAAGCCATGGATGACGATTTTAATACCGCCCGTGGAATCGGCATCCTTTTTGATACGGTTCGAACAGCCAATCGCGAGCTGGATAAATACAAAGAAAACTTATCTTTAGAGTTGGATAAAGAATTACAAGCCGACCATGCCGATATTCTGAGAATCGGCCGCATCTTAGGGATCTTAACTGAATCGCCTAAAACCTATTTTGGTAAAAAGCGCAAAGATGCTCTCAAACAGCAATCCCTCGATCCGGCCGTTATAGACAAAATGGTGCAAGAACGGACTGAAGCCCGTGAATCAAAGGAATGGGAAAAAGCTGACAATATCAGAAATAAGCTCCAAGAAATGAATATAATTATAGAAGACCGGCCGGATGGAACCGTCTGGAAAGTCGGTTGAACTCATTTTTATTAAGTCCTGAAAAACCTAGTCCTCTGGGCCAAGCCTGCCCCACTTTGCGGGGGTCAGAGATATTTGTCTCTGCCTTGAAATTTTGCGTCTAAAATCACAAATACCAAGCACCCCGCCAAAAAGACGGCGGGCAAGCAAATACCAAATAAATTTCAAATTCCAATATTCAATAGTTCGACCTAGAGGCTCTCGACAGGTGACCAAACCTTCCAGGCCGAGACGTTGTTTGGATTTTTGAATTTCGGTCATTGCTATTTGTTTGATATTTGCTATTTGTTATTTGGAATTTAATTTACTTCATTTGAAATAGGTGCTCCCCTGCGGGGTGAAAGCAAAGCCATGTCTGCTTGTCGTGGTTTATTTACTATAAATTAAGAGTGATATCTTATTCAACTTCATGCCTACCTTTAAGTTAGTTTCAGCGTTTACGCCCGAGGGTGATCAACCAAATGCCATCAACGTTTTAAGCAAAGGTATTTTGTCCGGGGAAAAATATCAGGTGCTTCTGGGGGTAACCGGTTCCGGCAAAACTTTTACGATGGCAAATATTATCGCCAAGGTTGAGAAACCGACACTGGTGATCGCCCCCAACAAAACCCTGGCAGCGCAATTATATCATGAATTCAGGACATTTTTCCCTGAAAGCGCCGTTGAATATTTTGTAAGTTACTATGATTACTATCAACCCGAAGCTTATATTCCTGCCAGTGATACCTATATCCAAAAAGATTCCTCTATTAATGATATGATCGACAAACTGCGCCATTCGGCCACACGGTCGGTTCTTTCTCGTCGGGATGTCATTGTAGTTGCCAGTGTTTCGTGTATCTTCGGACTTGGTGCCCCCGAAGAGTATCTGGCTATGCGTATCGAGATCGAAAAAGAGATGGAGCTTGTCCGCGACAAGCTTTTGCATGATCTTATTGCCATGCATTATGAGCGTAATGATGTCGATTTTCACCGAGGAATCTTCAGGGTGAGGGGAGATCGGGTCGAAATTTTTCCGTCTTACGAAGAAGACAAGGCACTTAGAATCGATTTTTTTGGCGATGAAGTTGAAGGAATATCAGAGATTGATCCTTTAAAAGGGACTGTTATCCGGAGTTTGAAAAGGGCTACGCTCTATCCTGCCAGCCATTATGTAACTCAAAAAAGCATACTGAAAAAGGCCATAGAATCAGTCATTATTGAGTTGAGGAAAAGGATCGATTATTTCAGAGCGGAAAATAAGCTGATCGAAGCCCAGCGGATTGAAGAACGCACGGATTTTGATATTGAGATGATGCGGGAGCTGGGGTACTGTAACGGAATTGAAAATTATTCCCGCCACCTGACCGGCAGGGAAGCTGGAAAACCACCGCCAACACTTTTAGACTATTTTCCTGATGATTTTCTGTTATTTATCGATGAAAGTCATATCGCCGTATCCCAGATTCGTGCCATGTATAAAGGCGACAGATCACGCAAAGAGAACCTGGTTGAGTACGGGTTCAGGCTACCTTCCGCTCTTGATAACCGTCCCCTGAGCTTCGAAGAGTTTGAATCAAGGCTTATGCAGACGATTTATGTGTCGGCAACACCTGCCGATTATGAACTTGAAAAGACCCGAAGTACACCTGTGGAACAGATCGTCAGGCCGACAGGTCTCCTTGATCCGCAAATAGAGGTCCGCAAAGCTGAAAACCAGGTTGACGATCTTTTTGATGAAATCCTGATACGCCGGGAAAGGGATGAAAGAGTGCTGGTAACTACCCTGACAAAGCGAATGGCTGAAGATCTTTGCGAATACTACGCTGATATGGGAATGCGGGTACGGTATCTCCATGCCGATATCCATACTTTGGAACGCATGGATATTATCCACGATCTGAGGGCGGGCAAATTTGATGTGCTGATTGGGATTAATCTTTTGCGTGAAGGCCTCGATCTTCCGGAGGTCTCGCTGGTGGCTATATTCGATGCCGACAAAGAAGGGTTTTTACGCTCAGCAAGAGCGCTGATTCAAACCTGCGGGCGGGCGTCTCGCAATGTTGAGGGCAAGGTGATCATGTATGCCGATGTGGAAACATCCTCAATGAAACAGGCCATCGATGAAACCAACCGTCGCCGTAAAATCCAGGAATCATACAATAAACTTCATGGCACCATTCCGAAAAGCATTAAAAAAGATATCACATCCGTTTTCGCGTCTTTGAATCAGCTTAAAAATACTCCCATAGACAATGTGTCGGAAGCGCTTGCCCGTTATAATTCTATGGATGAAATAGATGATATTATCACAGCATTGGAAAAAGAGATGGAGCAAGCCGCTAAAGAACTTGCTTTTGAAAGAGCCTCAGAACTACGTGACCAGATTAAAGCCCTGAAAAAAATGCTTGTCTTTGAAATATGACTATAAAATCAGATAATAGCCATCCAACATCCGACATCCAAGATAAATTATCAAGGACTTCCGCCGGACCCGGAGTGTATGTGATGAAAGATGGCCGGGGAAACATTATCTATGTGGGCAAGGCCCGCAATCTGAAGAAACGCTTGAATTCATACTTTACAAGATTCTATTCCAGACCGCAGCAATTGGATATAAAAACAGAAGTGCTGGTCAGGAAAATTACGGATTTCGACACCATATTAACAAGCACCGAAAAAGAAGCTCTGATTCTTGAATCAAACCTGATCAAACGTCACAAACCTCGTTATAATGTGATCTTAAGAGATGATAAACGATATCCATCCCTGCGTCTGGATATTAACAGTCTCTACCCCATCCTAACCGTTGTACGCAAATTGGAAAAAGACGGTGCCCGCTATTTTGGGCCTTTTGCTTCTCCATCGGCGGTCCACCAGTCGTTGAAAGTTATCCATAAGACCTTTAAACTTCGCAAGTGTAAAACCAAAGCTTTTCAAAACCGCAGCCGTCCGTGTCTCAACTACCAAATGGGTGCCTGTCTTGCACCTTGTTGCCTCAGTGTAGACCAGGACAGGTATCAAGAAATAGTCAAAGAAGTTGTTCTGTTTTTAAAAGGGAGGACTCCCGAGCTTATCAAGAAAATAAAAAAGGAGATGACCACGGCAGCCGCAACCCAGGATTTTGAAAAAGCGGCGGATTTGCGGGATAAAATGTTTGCTCTTGAAAAAATCCTTGAAAAACAGGTCGCGGTTACAACTGATTTTATCGACCGAGACGTCCTGGCCGTTGCACGCTCTACAGAATCTTCTCTGATCACCCTCCTTTTTATTCGCGGTGGATTCCTTTTGGGAACGAGGTGTTTCAGCTTTTCAGAAACCATCTCAACGGAAGCGGAAATGATCGGAACTTTTATCCGGCAGTATTACGAAACAACTCCTTTTATTCCCAAAGAAATTCTGATTCCGAACATTCTTGAAGATGAATCCCTGATCGAAGAAGTGCTGAGCAATATTAAAGGCCAAAAAGTGAAGATTCTCCGGCCACAGAGGGGTGAAAAATTCCGTCTTGTTAAACTGGCGATTCAAAACGCTGAAGACGGCCTCAAGGAGTTCGTGGCTACCGCGGCCGCTGAAATAGATTTGCTTGCCAGACTCCAAAAACGCCTTAAGATGAAGCAGCTGCCTGAGCGTATTGAGTGTGTAGATAATTCCAACATTGCAGGAAAAGAGGCCGTTGCGGCCGTGGTGGTCTTTGAAAAGGCGCAACCGGCAAAGTCCGCCTATCGGAGATACAGAATAAAGGCAGCTGCAGCCCGCAATGATTATGCCTGTCTGGATGAAGTGATAAAAAGGAGGTTTGGAAAAGGCGAAAAATCAAAGCCTTATCCAGATATTTTGATGGTAGACGGCGGCAAAGGTCAGCTTAACATCGCGGTTGCAGTCTTAAAAGAATTCGGGCTTGATAAAAATTTTCAAATTTTGAGTATCGCCAAAAAAAATGAGAAGAAAGGAGAGACTATAGACAAGATCTACAAACCAGGCCGGGTTAATCCCGTTAATATGGGCAGGGAAGGGGACCTACTGCTTTTCCTGCAAAGAATCCGTGATGAAGCCCACCGGTTTGCAATCACATTTCATCGCCGGCGTCGTTCCGTGACATTCATGCGCTCTGCACTTGATGCGGTTCCCGGAATAGGCCAAAAAAGAAAAAAGGCACTTTTAAAACATTTCGGAAGCATCAAAAAAATTCGGGCAGCAACGCTCGAAGAACTGAGCGCAGTGCCCGGAATGCATCGCAGCGTTGCTGAAAATGTCCTAAACCGGATATAAAATCGCTAAAGCGATTTTATATCCGGGTTAGGATAACTTTTTTAAAAGCTCTTTTATTTCCCTTACGGCATCGGCCGATTTTTGAAGGGCCGCCTGCTCATCACCGGTAAGTGTAATTTCAATGATCTGCTCCACACCATTTTTACCCAGCTTTACGGGGACGCCTACAAAAAGATCGTTGATTCCATATTCGCCTTCCAGATATACGGCGCAGGGCAATATCTTCTTTTTGTCCTTCAGTATAGCTTCTGCCATTTCCACGGCCGCCGATGCCGGAGCATAATAGGCACTCCCTGTTTTTAAAAGTCCGACGATCTCAGCTCCACCGTTCGCCGTTCTTGCTATCAGGGCATCAATGCGTTCTTTCGACAACAACTCCGTAATCGGTATGCCGGCTACCGTTGAATAACGAGGCAGCGGCACCATGGTATCTCCATGTCCGCCAAGAACAAACGCCGTTGTATTCTCGACGGAAACATCAAGCTCCATGGCAATAAATGTTCTGAAACGCGCGGAATCAAGCACTCCGGCCATGCCGACAACCCTGTTTTTAGGAAATCCGCAAGCCTCATACGCAACATGACACATGGCATCCAGTGGATTGCTGACGACTATAATTATTGCATCAGGCGATTTTTCGGCCACTTTTTGGGTCACATCTTTCACGATTCCGGCGTTGGTGCTGATCAGGTCATCACGACTCATACCGGGTTTTCTGGCGATTCCAGCCGTAATAATGACGATATCGGATCTTTTTGATGCTTCGTATCCGTTGGTGCCTGTCAGCTTGGCATCATGCTTTTCGATGGGTGCGGCTTGGGCAAGATCCAAGGCTTTACCCTGAGGGACTCCTTCAACAACATCAATCAAAACCACATCGCATAACTCTTTTTCAGCCAACCGCTGAGCCGTTGTAGCCCCGACATTTCCGGCTCCGACAACGGTTACTTTCTTGTCCATAGTATTCTCCTTATTAAATCGAGCGAATTAGTAAAAAAAGATTTCCAATCACATAAAATCCATGGTTGTCAATAGAAATATATAAACTGCACTGTTTCTGATTATTGACATAAAGGATAAAACCAGTATAGTATTTTTTACAAGATTTTTAGAGTTTTCAATAAACAATCTCTTTTATGTAGAGGCGTTGCTATTTCTCCGGATTAGCTCTGAGGTTGCGTATGAACATCGTCGAAAAGATTAAAGCATTATTAAAAGAGGCCGAGCTTTATCACTCCATGGGATTACTTAACGAGTCCATGGGAAAATATGATAAGGTTATGGAATTGATTCAGGGCAGCGAGCAGCTTAAAAGCAAGACGAACCTGGTTGCCGGAATAACAAAAAAAATAAATGCCTTGAAAAAAGATATGCACAAAGTTGAAACAGCGACAGATCAACCGGAAGTCTCTGCCAAAGTTCAGGATCTTATCAAAAAATTATTCACTGCTTCGGACGATAAGGACCAGGACGCTGTTGCCCTTGACGGAGCAATTGCCCTGGCAAAATTCGGCCAGCATGAGAGAGCCTTATTAGAATTTAAAGAATTGTTGGCGAAAGATTCAGTTCGGGTAGTCGCCGCTAAAAATATTATCCGCTGCCAGATTGCAAACACTTCAGTGGATGCTGCGGTTGATCAATATGAGCAATGGCTTTCCAGCGATTTATTTGTGTCCGGTGAATTGAACAAACTACGTTTTTTTCTGGAGAGCATTCTGAAAAAGGAGGGGATCGAAAAAAAGCTTCCTGCGTTAGAAACACCGGTAGATTCACCGCTAGAAACACAGGCAGACACATCGGCAGCGACTCCGGAACCGAAAATCGAAATGCCTGAAATTGAGGATCCTAAAATTGAAGAACTCGATATAGGGGAAGATGAAGATCATGATGAGATCCTTGATATCAATTCCATCGGCATTACCCTCGATCGCGGTCCCCAAAAGGGAAATATGGTAGAACTGGATGTCAGTTTCCAGTCCGGCAATGTAATCAGCCTGCTGATTGCGCACACTGATAAAGATTTAATAGAACAATTCAATGTCGGGAAGACACTGGATAACATTTCATTTTATTCCTCTATCGCCATGTTCGGTGGCAGCTGTATCGTTAACGCCAAGACGCATATTGAATCCGGTCCCAGACGCGGAGATTACAGCATAGACCTCAAGGTTGTCAGTACTTAACCTCGAAATTTGTATTTACTGAAAGATCTTGATAAATTTAAAAAATATATTTAATATACTTCCTTGCTTTTATTGTTTTATTTAGATCATAATATCATCTGCTTGGACCGGAAAGACGCGCTCTTCAGGGCTGGCAACTTTACTTGGGGCTTAAATGTATGGCTATTTTTAATATTAAAAAACGGGAAATCGAATGTAAAATCGTGTATTACGGACCCGGCCGATGCGGTAAAACTACTAACCTTGAATACATTTTCAAAGCTTACAAAAAACAGGTTGAAGGCGAGATGGTGTCGGTCAACACAGAGGGTGATCGCACTCTTTTTTTTGATTTTCTTCCAATAGGTCTTGGAAAGATAAAAGGCTGTGAGGTCAAGATCCAGTTGTATACCGTTCCCGGCCAAGTTCAATACAGCTCCACCCGTAAACTCGTTTTGCGGGGCGTTGACGGAGTCATTTTTGTAGCTGATTCCCTGGAAGTCAGGCGAGAAAAAAATATGATCTCCTTAAAAGACCTCCAACAAAATTTAAAAGAATACGGCGTGAGCCTTTTTAAAATACCACTGGTTATACAGCACAACAAAAGGGACCTTGCCGAACAGGGCTTTAATCTGATGTCCATCGAACAGATGGAGCGGGATTTAAATCGACAGCTGAAAGTACCTTCTTTTCCTGCCAGTGCCTTCACAGGGCAGGGGGTCGGGGCGAGCTTAAAGGAATGCATGAAGTTAACGCTTAAATCACTCCAAAAAGAAATGCAAATAGGGTAGCAAGAAATATCCATGAGTATCTCCGTTCTATCCGGCAGTCTTAAGTTTTTAAATCTGGGTGAGATTATACAACTCCTTGGCTCAAACGCCAGCACCGGTGTTTTGCGCATAAAGAGCAAATACGCCCAGCAACCGGGCTTGATATATATTGTCAACGGCAATCCGATAGACGCTTCAACCGAATCTGCCACCGGTCTCGATGCCGTAAACGCTCTTTTTGGATGGCTTGACGGCGAATTTGACTTCAGCGAGGAAAGCGTCGAAAAGAAAAATGTGATCAAAAAAAGTCGTATGGAAATTATGCTGGATGGTTTAAGCCTCCTGGATGACGGCCATATCGAAATACTGGGGCCGGTTACTTACGACAAAAAAACAAAAGATTCTTCTGCAAACAAGCGGACCCTGCCAATAATCAGAGGGCCGCTGGTGGACTACATGTATGTGGTCGATGAGGAAGAGGTTTACGGTGGCAGCCAAATCACTGTCGAGGGCAAGCACGGCAATTGGTTTTGGGTTATTCTGGAAGGGACTGGTGATATTTATAAAGAGACTCCCGAAGGGCCTTTAACAATACTCAGAATCGGCGAAGGTGCCTTTGTCGGAAGCATTGCTTCTTTTTTAGTTTCCGGCAGTGTACGTAGTGCAACGATTAAAGCCGTGGGCACTGTTCAACTGGGGGTGCTCGATTCCCAGCGTCTTAGCATCGATTATTCGAAGATGTCTCCAGACTTTAGAACTTTTGTCCTCAGTCTTGATAAAAGGTTGAAGCAGGTAACGAACCGGGCTGTTGACATCCAATTAAATAGGGTTTCCATAGAAGAGTTTGTCAAAGGCAAAAAACCGGTTATGAAACAGGATGAAGGCAATGAAAAACTCTTCATGATTAAAGAAGGTGAAGCCTGTATTGTTCGCAAGGCTAAACATGGTTATGTGCCGCTGGCGACCCTTGGGAAAAGAGATTTCTACGGTTATGTGCCCTTCCTTGATATGGGGCAAGAACCGTTTTCAGCCATGGTTTTAGGATCGGAGGACCTCGAGGTAAAAGAGATGGACTCTGAGATTCTACAGCATGAGCACAATCAGCTTTCGGCCACTTTTAAAAATATTATTGAGCATCTGGCAACCTGTATTTCGGTAACTACAATAATAGCATCCGATTTTCATAAAAAAATTGCCAAAAAGAAAACAAAAAAATCATAAAAGATAATTGTGATTGTTGCTAACCGGGCAAATTGCCACAAAGGCAGCAATGCACTAAGGTTGTAGAATTATTTAATTTCCTCAGATAAAAATGCAAATTTAAACGTATTGCCTCTTGGTGTTTTTGGGTTTTAGTGGCTGACATAGTAGTTTAAATAAGGTGAAAGTTATGACAAAAGAAGATAAAAGACATCATCCAAGAATCGACGCCCTTAATCTAATAGCGTATGATTGTATGGATGAAAGCGGTCAGGTGGTTATGCATGGAATGGGAAGAACCTTGAACATCAGTGAAGGCGGCATCCTGCTGGAAACACATGTTCAAATTGAACAGCAATACGACGCTTTGCTGTCAATCGGTCTGGAAAATGATCTGATCGATATCAAAGGAAAGGTTGTTGATTCCAAACCGGGCAAGGTGGATAAGTTCGAATCCGGGATTAAGTTTATTGAAATAAGCGAAAAAGAGCTAGCTATTTTAAAATTATTCATAAAAGCATTCAAAAACTCTCATTAGGACAGATGGTATGGAACAGGCCGTGCTTCAAACTGATTTCAAGGACCTCAATCTTTTAAAAAGAGGAAAAGTCCGGGACATATACGATCTGGGGGACCGGCTTTTAATGGTAGCTTCGGATCGTCTTTCCGCTTTTGATGTAATTATGCCGGACCCCATTCCTGATAAAGGCAAAATTTTGACCCAGATATCCCTTTTCTGGTTTAAAATAATGGAACGCCTGCTACCCAACCATATAATTTCAAGCGACGTAGACAGCTTCCCGGCGCCTTGCAAACCTTATATCGACATTCTTCGTGACCGCAGTATGCTTGTTCAAAAAACGCAACCACTGCCCATTGAATGTGTTGTCAGGGGTTATATTTCAGGATCCGGCTGGTTGGATTATCAGGAATCCGGAAGCATATGCGGAATAAAACTGCCCCAGGGCCTGCAAGAATCAGACAAACTCCCCGAGCCTATTTTTACGCCGTCAACAAAAGCAGAAATCGGAGATCATGATATTAATATCGATTTTGAAGAGGCTGTAAATATAATAGGAAAAAAGCAGGCCGAACAGGTCAAAGCGCTGAGCCTGGCGATCTATCAGCAGGGAGCTCGGCAGGCTGAAAAAAAGGGCATCATCATTGCGGATACCAAATTTGAATTTGGTTTTGTGGACGACACTATTATTTTGATTGATGAAGTGCTCACTCCCGATTCCTCCAGGTTTTGGCCCCAGGCCTCCTATAAACCGGGCGGTCCGCAAGAGAGTTTTGACAAACAGTACGTCAGAGACTACCTGCTTTCCATCAACTGGAACAAAAAGCCGCCGGCGCCATCTCTGCCTGAAAATGTAATCACAAATACCCGTAACAAATACATGGAGGCACTAATACAGCTTACCGGCACTAACCCGCATTTTTTATGATGAATTTGTCATGCATTTTAAAATTGAAACTGTAAAGCTGGCCGCTATCGATTGTACGGATAACACCTACCGCATTACCACCGAAACGAATATCGACGACCTGACAGCCTCCATTAAAAAGATAGGCATGTTGAATCCCCCATTATTACTGGAACACAACTCGGAATATATAATTGTTTGCGGATTCCGCAGGATTGAAGCATGCCGTATTTTAGGCTGGTCCCAGGTCGAAGCAAGGATATTGGGTCCTGGAACCAAAAAGGCTGATTGTGCCAGAATTGCCGTCACCGATAATGCCCTGCAAAGGTCTCTTAACCTGATCGAACAGTCGAGATCGCTGGCTTTAATATCCGGCTTTATTAAAGATGATGTTATATTAGCCCAGGAGTTGCCTGCTCTGGGATTGCCTGGGAATCAATCTGTAATAAATAAAATTGAGCAAATATGCCATCTTTCCAGCCCCATTCAAAGAGCCGTACTCTCTGATATTATTTCCTTGGCCATGGCGCTGGAGCTGGGCAAGTTGGCACCTGATGTCGGAGCCGGCTTTGTAGAGCTTTTTGAAAACATCAAATTGTCCCTTAACAAACAAAGAGAAATAATAACTTATGTACAGGAAATTGCACTGCGCGAGGAGATTGCTATTTTGGAATTACTTAATGAAGATCGATTGCAAGCAATCCTAAATCAAACAGAGCTTGATAAAAATCAAAAGACCCGCATAATAAGATCCTATTTAAAGCAACGGCGTTTTCCTGCCATAACAAGTGCTGAAAGGGCATTTGAAAAGCTGATTAAAGAATTAAGGCTTCCAAGGGGAATAAAATTAATTCCTCCAACCAACTTTGAAGGTTTAATATATACCTTTACAATTAATTTCAAAGATTTAACTGAGCTAATCGAACACAAAACAACTTTCGATGAGATTATCCATAATCCTTATATTAAGAAAATCATGGGGTAATAACTTAAGATGGCGTCGTAAAAAGTCCCATCTACTGCGCTTGTCCGCCTCCGGCGGGTTGTAGTATTTTCTCAGAGACCCGGCATACTACATGTATAGCCTCGTTTCTGAAAAAATACTACGCCTTGTATCTGAACCTTTTTACTTAGCCATCCATAGTTGAATTCGTGGCTTTTTATGAGATCATCAACAGAAAGCTTAATCAAAACCTGCAAAAACCCGGCCCGCAAGGGAAAAACGGCATAATTTGCTTGACTAAACCAAAAATACCATTTATACAGGGTTTAAATAAATAAATGTGGTTCAGTATAAATGTGGTTCATTTAATTATGGGAATCAAAGAGAGGAAAGAACGGGAACGCGGAAGAAGGCGGCAGCAAATAATGATCGCTGCCAAAAGGGTATTTTCCGAAAAAAGCTTTAGCAAAGCTACAATGGAAGATATTGCCAAAGAAGCGGAACTCAGTCCCGGAACGATCTACCTGTATTTCAAAAACAAAGATGAGTTGTTTGCTTCCCTTTCCTTGAGAATCCTCCATTATATGAGCATTAGACTGGAACATGTCCTCAAAGAAAAAGGTTTAGATCCTTCCGAAAAAATACAAGCCCTCCAGGAAGCCCTGTATGAAGTTTACGAATTCGATCCTCTGGTACTAATTAATATGTTTCACCTTCAATCGAGTGAAACCCTAAGAAATTTGTCACCAGATCTCCTTGCAGACATCAAAGAGTTGTCCCGAGTCTCTTTCGGATCAATGGCTAAGATCTTTGAGCAAGGCATTAAAAACGGCGAATTTATTGACAGGCATCCTGTAGCTCTGGCTGACATTGTCTGGGCTTTATTTTCAGGGATTGTTCTTTGGGAAGAGAGTAAACGTTTGATCGACAACAAAAAAGACTATTTGAAGTCGACCCTTGAAATTGCATTTGAGATTTTTGGCCAAGGTATTAAAGCTTGTCCTGAGCCTGTAAGCTGAATTTAAACGAATCTAAACGATTCAGCGCCTGCTTGGAAAATACTTTGCATCCTTTGCCAAAGTCTGTAGAAACCGATAATTTAATATAAACCTTAACCGCAACGAAAGGAGGTGGTAAAAGCCATTTGAATCTGTGTTTATTTTATTCCACCGGAGACCTTGATGCTGATTTAATGCCCTACAATTCCAAAACGGCTGGTCTTTAAAACTGACACCTAACAAGGAGGTTTTTATTTTTTGAAAGCACCTGTAAAGTGTGGTTAGCAAAGACTTACCGGGAAGGACACAAGCAGGGACTCCGGTCAATCAACCTAATATTTCAAACTTTAAGGAGGTGTGCTGATGGCACTATTTAACCCTTATGCCAAAGGGTACAATCAACCGGTAGATGCAATACCTGGGCGGGGATGGTCCGTTATTCTTGCGGGTACGACCATCAACTTATGTCTGGGCGTTCTGTATGCGTGGTCCGTATGGGTCAAGTATCTCACAGACGAAGTCTACTTGAAGGCTCACGGCTGGGAAGCCGCTCTCACGTCAGAGCAGGCTTCCAACCCGGCGTCATTGTGTATTTTAATCTTTGCCCTGCTCATGATTCCCGGCGGGAAGATTCAGGATAAATACGGTCCCTCCGTAGCTGGCACCATCTCGGCCATCTTCATGGGAGTTGGTATGCTTATCGCTGGATTAGGTAACTCCTACGCCGGAATCCTGTGGGGATTCGGAGTCGGCGGCGGAATCGCCATGGGCATCGGTTATGCCGCTCCGGTCCCGGCAACACGCAGATGGGTCGGACCGCACCAGGTCGGCGTTATGATCGGCATTACGGTCGCAGGTTACGGCGGCGCGGCCTTTTACGTGGCCCCGCTCATCAAGTGGCTGATCGTCAGCTATTCCCTCTCGGCATCATTCACGGTGCTCGGTATCGCCTATCTGATCGTTATCACTATCGCAGCCAACGTGCTGGCCTGGCCGGAACCCGGCTACGTACCGCCCCAACCGACCACTGTGGCGGCCAAAAAAGCGGCCGCATCAGCTGTGGACTGGACCGCCGGAGAAATGGCCGGAACCTGGCAGTTCTATGCTCTGATCGCTCTTTTCTGTCTGAACACTCAGGCCGGTCTGCTGATTATCGGTCACGCCGCCAAGATCGTTAAACCCTTCCTGGAGAGTGGATATATTCTGGTGGCAGCCGGCGGATTTATGAACGCCGCGGGCCGGGTAGGAACCGGCAAATACTCGGACATCATCGGCCGGGATAAGGCTTACATGCTTAATGCCGCGGCCGCGGCTGTCTGCCTGTTCGCGCTGCCCATGATGATTGCAGCCAAGTCGCTGCCCCTGACGTTCACGGCCTGTATGATCGCATACTGGGTCTACGGCGGCGGACTGGCCCTGATGCCCTCCTACACAGCTGACTTTTACGGCCCCAAGAACCTGGGTTTTAACTACGGTTTGGTCTTCATGGGCTGGGGTCTGGGCGCTTTCATGCCCAAGCTGGCAGGTAGAATCAAGGACGCAACCGGATCATACGACGCCGCATTCTACGTCGCAGGCGGACTGCTCGTTCTCGCAATTTTGGTTTCCTTGATTACCAAGAAACCTCAAAAGGCAGGAGCATAGCCAGTCGATCCGGCAGTTTGTAATCAACCGTAACTGAAAAGGCGGAAAGGTGCTGAGACCTTTCCGCCTTTTTTAATGACAATCAATTGTGACGAAATCGTATTGAGTGGCTACAGTTTAGTTGTATGCCCGTTTTGGATAGATGAAATTATAATCTTTTGAGCAGTTTATTTGACTCCAAAGTGTTCGGGCTGGGAGATCATCACTGGTATTCGACAAACCGGGTCAAAAGGTCCAAAACCGGTGCAACCGTCTCTTTTAAAAACGGCACTCCTGAAAAACGTTCAGCGATTACAAAAGCAAGAATAATGTAGGGTCCGATCCTTGAGTATATTCTCCAGACACGATGATTCGGACCGGGCAAGGCCAGGTAGATCAGCCTGGAACCTGCCAGGGGAGGAATGGGGAGTATATGGTACGCGGTCACGGCCGCACCTAGATGGAGGACGACATCGACGACCCGGTCGCTCCAGAAGAATTGTTTCATGTAAGCCGCACTGAGCGCTAGGGTCAGACTGGCGAAGGGGGCGATCAGCGAAATAATGAGCCATCCAAGCTTTTGTTTTTTGAATCCGATTTTTTGATCGTCCAAATGGCGGCCCCAGCCAAAACCTCCCAAAAAAAAGACGATGGTTCCCACAATATCCAGGTTGCCGATGGGGTTGAAGTCTAAATCGGCCTCTTCCCCGGCAGGCTTTACATTTGCAAAGCTTAAAGCGAAAAATCGCGTAAAACCGGAACTGAAAGTGGTGATGGCGATTATGGCCACACTGTAAAAAAGAATTTCTTCTGAATTGAATATCATTAAGGGCAAGGCAATTCCTCCGTTTTAGTTTTATGGTTTGCGCGAGTATAGAGAAAATAAGTCTTTGGTGTCAAACAAAAAAGGACATCAAAAAATGGACCGGAAAAAGGACAGGGAAAAGGACAGGGAAAAGCGGGTGGTTTTAGTCATCGACGGCGACCAATCCGACGCTGAAAAGCTAAAGAACTTTCTTGTCGAGGGCGGCGGCTACCGGGTCTATACCTCCGGTAACCTGGATGAGGCTTTGAAGATCGGCAGAGATCAAAGGGTCGATGTGGCACTTCTGGCCCTGGGTCGGCCGGACCTTGACCCGCAAAGGCTTATTAAATGCCTGCAAAAGAAAAAAGATGATATCAAGATCCCGGTAATCGTAATCATAGAAAGCTTTTCAGAGGATCTGGTGGCCTCGGCCTTAAAAGCCGGAGCAGCGGACTATCTCACAAGGCCCGTCGATTGCCAAGAGCTTTTAAGGAGGACCGGAGTTTACGCCCGCCTCGGTGAAGGCCGTAAACACGATGATGGGAATGATATCAATGGTTTGCAGGTGGGCAAGCCACCCTCCTTCTGCAAGAAGCTTCTGGCCAGATTTTTGCACGGGGTGTCGGATCGCCTCCAATCCCGACCCAGGGCCGAGGAGTCTCTGGGCCAGCGCTATGAAAAGGTCGCCAGGCTGGGGATAGGGAGCTTTGGTGAGGTCTGGAAGGTCAAGGAGTTGACAAACGTTCCTTCTGCTATTTTTGTAGCCAAGATCCCGCTAAGTAAAAAGTTAAACCTCAAGATTGAAAAGGAGGCCAGGATTCTAAGGATGCTGACCGGCCATGGCGGTGTGCCTGAAGTGCGCGAAGTAATAGAAGTACAGAAAAAAAGAGTGCTGATTCAGGAGTTTGTGGAAGGAAAAACCCTTTTCGAGGTAATTCAGCGGGAGTTGGAGGAGAAGGAAGTGGAGTCAGTTATAGTCCAGCTGATGGATATTGTCGCTCACGCCCACAATTTAGGGATTATCCATCGGGATATCAAGCCGGGAAACATAATGGTCAGGCCGGACGGCACCATCAAACTTTTGGACTTCGGCGCCGCTAAAGAGCTCAAAGAAAAGGAGATATCCGATACGGTGACTGGCTCGCGGCCCTTCATGTCTCCGGAACAGATTATGGGCAAAAGCCAGCGCCGCTCGGATGTCTGGGCGCTGGGGGTTGTCATGTTCGTGCTCTACACCGGAATGTTCCCGTTTTATAACGAAGTGGAAAAGGTACTGATGGACATGATTCTGGAGCTGCCGCCGCCGCCGCCCAGCAAATTAAGCGCGAGCATCGATCCCGAAATCGAGCGCATTATACTGAAATGTCTGGAAAAAAACCCGGAAAACCGCCATTCGGATGCCGGAGCTCTCAAAAATGAGATTATTACCACTTTCCCAGGTTACGGAAAACGTATCTTGCCGCTTTATTAAATCCTGCCGGCATATGCGGCCACATCCATCACCATAATGACCACATCCAGATTTTCGCCGTGGCGGTTTTTCATAAGCCCTTCTATCACTGCCCGGGGACTGAAACCGGCTTTTTTGAACATGAACAGGGCGCTTTGAGCTTTGAGGGGGAATTCCACCATCAGTTTCTCCACCCCGAACTCATGGGCAAGGTCGACAAGCTCGTTGATCATCAGGGTTCCCAGGCCTTTTTGGTGGAATTCAGGATCCACAACAATTCTAATGGTGGCCAGATGTTTCCGCCAGCCGTAGGCCACCCGGTGAAGACTCGCATTGGCCACTAACTTGTTGTCTACTAAAGCCAATAGCGGAAAGACCTTGCTATAGTCCAGTTGGGCGAACCATTTGTCAAGAACTTGAGGCTCGTTAACGTCGTTGCGCACATACTGGAGTACTGCAGGTGGAAGCCGGTTGAAAAAATCCCCTAACTGCCGGCGATCGGTTTTGTCCATGGGACGTAAAACAACTTCCGTGCCGTCTTTAAGCATTCCGGTCTTTTTTAGTTCGTGTATGCTTGTCATTTTGCACTCCCAGATAGTTCCTTAATTGTAAGTTCAGTTTAGTTCCCGTGTATCAGTCTGTCTGCGAAGAGCTCAGGGAGGCCGGCAGCAATAATTTTTTTCATAGTTGCGGCCCTGTCATAGTCCACCAGTCTGAAGCTCACCGTATGGTTGACAGTATCAAAAATTAAATATGAGGATCTGGGATCAAAATCCCGGGGTTGGCCAACGCTGCCGGGGTTCAGGAGGTAAAACTCCTCTTGGCTGAGACTGATGACGCCGTCTGTGGGGATTTCAACAGGCGCTACCTTTCCACGGACGTCCATGCGCCAGATTATACTTTTGTGCGTGTGACCGAAAAAGCATATATTCGTTGCTCCCCAAATCCCCTTTTTCATCTTCTTTAAGATGGCTCTGGCCTGGAAATGTAGTTCAATATAGCTGAGTATACCCTCAGGAGAGCCGTGGCAAGCCAGACCACAGGATGCCATGGAGCTTTCTTTCAGGTTGCATAAAAACTGTGCGTTTTCCCTGGTAAGATTCTCTTTTGTCCACAGTATAGCCTTGCGGGCATAAATGTTGAACTTCTCGGCAAGCTTAGGGTTACAGATGGCCAGGTCATGGTTCCCTTGAATGGAATGCATCCCTGTTTTTCTGGCCAGCTCCACGCATTCATTGGGACTGGCGTTGTAACCGACGAGGTCACCCAGATTCAGGACCTGATCTGCTCGATGTTCAAGGTCACATAGCACCGCCTGAAAAGCCTCGATGTTGGCATGGATATCCGATATTACCGCCACTCGCACGATCATTCACTCCAAAGTGCCAGGAATCGTACATGTAACGGTTTGCCTGGCTTCAGCATTATATTGAAATTGAAAAGTGCTTTTTAGCATAAAGATTTAAGTCTTTGGTGTCAAGAAACCATCGTTCAAATATTGTCAAATTAATCCAGTCAAAAGCGGCAATCAGATCGACCATTATATATAAGTTGCAATTATAAAATCTGTAATTATAGTCAAGACAGTAAGTTTCGATAATCTATAAAATTAATGCAGCTGACGGTCAGTATGTTTGGCATGTGTCTTGCAATATTTTAATTTAATAAAACCGTTTGCCGAAGTTGAGTTTAAAAACTCGGTTTACATAGATAGATAAATGAGGGTAAGGCTATGAAAAAAGTAATCTTGAGCCTGCTGGCGGTTTTTTTGCTGGTATCGGCTCCAAATCTAGAAAACAACGCCCAAGCCTATGGCGACAGCGCCTTAGACTTTTTTAATCTTGGTATGCGAAGCTCCATGGACTATAAAAAAATCGAATACTTCACCAAGGCTTTGGAGTTAAATCCCAGGCTGGCCCTTGCCTATGAAAAAAGAGGACTGTTTTATTATTTTCAGGAAAAATACGATAAGGTAATAGAGGATTATACGCGCTATATCAGGCTCGTACCTGACAAAGCCGATGCATATCGCATCCTGGGGATGGCTTATCTAAAAACTGGAAACTATGATAAGGCTATTGTAAATTTTGACAGCGCCATAAATATGGCACCACAGATGTCCGCCGCCTTTTCCTACCGGGCGGAAGCCCTGCGCCTTAGCAACCAGCTTGAAGGGGCCTTACAGGATGCCACCAAAGCCATTGCGTTTAATGGCGACCCCCGCACCATAGCCGACGCGTATAAAACCAGGGGAAAGGTATATCAGGAACTGGGGGAAGAGAACCTTGCTGATAACGATTTCAAAAAGTCGATTGACCTTGATCCCAGGTTCTTTTTTTACAAATACTTCTCCAGTTACGCCAGTCCGGACGCTATGAGAAATGCGGGGCTCTTAGGCATGATCAGTATTGCTTTTGTGCTGGTTTTCGGACACAAAATAAATCCTCCCAAAAAAGACGAGTAGCTTTAGATGTTCTTCTATCGCATCGGAAATCTAGTTGTCCGCTCTCCTCTTAGCATCAGAAGGCCCAAAAGAGGCGAAGACTGCCTGGTTCTGAGAACCTCGCGTTCCTTTCCTCCGGCTCATCCTTCAACCAAAGCTGCACTTGCAGTTCTCCAGCGTATAGAGGTTGA
>JAQBHK010000416.1:0-5131 GCA_032127815.1 Desulfobacterales bacterium | reverse complement strand
ACAACGTTATTTTTCATATATGAACGATATAAACCAGGGACTTGAAAAACTATGATTAATTTTACCGAAGAACAGCTCGAGCGGTACAACAGACAGATCATTATCAAAGATGTTGGAGTGGAGGGACAGGTCAAAATCATGAACGGCAAGGTTCTGATTATCGGTATCGGCGGGCTTGGATCTGCGGCAGCTTTGTATCTGGCGGCAGCAGGCGTGGGGACCATCGGCATTGTTGACTCAGATACCGTAGAGCTTTCCAATTTGCAAAGACAGGTGATTCATTTTACCAAGGACCTTAATACCTCAAAAGTGGCATCTGCCGCCAAAAAGATGCAGGCGCTCAACCCTGATGTAGCGGTCAAGACCCATACCGTTTTTATCAACGCCGCGAACATCCGGCAAATTATTCAAGGGTACGACTTTGTGATTGACGGCACCGATAGCTTTGCCGCCAAATTTTTAATCAACGACGCCTGTGTGATGGAGGGCATCCCTTATTCCCACGGCGGCGTCCTGCGGTTCAACGGCCAGACCATGACAGTCGTACCCGCAAAATCAACTTGTCTGCGCTGTGTGTTTGAAGAGCCGCCGCCTGCAGGTGCCGTACCGACTGGTGCCCAAGCCGGAATTCTCGGCGCCGTAGCCGGTATGCTGGGAACCATTCAGACCGCCGAAGCTTTGAAGTTTTTGATCGGCAGGGGCTCATTGCTGACCAATTCAATGCTGTTTTTTGATGTTTTTAAGATGGATTTTGTCAAACATAAACTTGAGAAAAATAAAGCGTGTGCCCTTTGCGGTGAGCAGCCAACGATCCATGAACTTGTTGACGAACAGCAAAACGTCTGTGAAGTAGAAACAACCGAGTCCGGACAAGCCCAAACCAAAAAATATTAGCCACGAAGGCACCAAGACACAGAAAACATCTTTGTTCAAAAGTAACTCCTTGAATATCAAATCTCGCGCTTGTTCGCCTCGGGTAGGTTGCCAAGGGCTTGCCGGGGCACCTGAAAGAAACCACTTCACAAAAATAATTGCAGTTCCGGTTCTCCCATGCTATTTTCAAATGCATCTGCCAAATATCATTTGAAGATTGCTAAAAATAAAGGGTAGACCGTCTTGCGAATAAAATTAAAACGTTTCCTTACATCAGAGCTATTCATATCTTTCCTTTATCGATTTGTTCGAGCCTATTCATGGACATTTCGTCTAAAGGTTGAAAATGAAAACGAATGGATGGATTATCTGAAAAATGGGGGTACGGTGTTGATCTGCGTTTGGCACCAACAATTTTTTAGTGCTATTCGCCATTTCCCAAATTACAAAAACTTCAACCCCAGCATCATGATCAGCCAGAGCAAAGATGGAGCCATTGTAGCCGGTATTGCTAAACAGGGCGGCTGGCATCCGGTTCGCGGCTCTTCTTCAAGAGGTGGAAAGGAAGCTTTAATAAACATGATTGCCAGCTTAAAAAAGTCAAAACTTGCAACACACATTGTTGACGGCCCCCAGGGACCTTCAGGCAAGGTTAAGGCGGGTGCAATCCGTTTAGCACATGCTGCCGATGCCGCCATTGTTCCTTTTTGCGTTTATGCTGAAAATGGCTGGCATTTCAACAGCTGGGATAAATTTCTGCTTCCAAAACCCTTTTCCAGAGTGCTGCTTCGTTTTGGGAAAATGATCAAGTTTGATAAGGTGAAAGATGCAGAGGCCTTTGAAAAACAACGAATTCAACTTGAAAATATAATGCTTCCGGCGTTAAAAATTTAACTCAAAACCTAGCCTGGACAAGCCCCACACCGGCAGCGGTATCTTCGAAAAGTGGAACAGGTCTGACCAAAAAAAATCATCACGAAAGTACGAAATTGTGAAAACACGAAAAACATATTTTAATTTCGTGCTTTCCTTTTTCCGTGTTTTCGTTATTACTATAAAAAGTTTTGTCATAAAAAACCACATATTTTACGGCTAAGAAACTTAAAGCGCGATGAATTCAGTCTTTTACGAATTCATAAAAATACAATCTTGATTATGGGCACTGGCATACGTGTATTTTTTGTTAATGAAGATGAGACGTTAACGCGTATTCCCCTGACACGGTACGAACGATTGCTTGGGGCTGACCCCGAAGTGCGCTTTCAAGAATATGCCGGCAAAAGGGTGCGATATGCCCTGGCAATTCTGGAAATTGTCAATCGCAAGCCTTTAGAAATAGTGTCTATTCAATATTCCATCCTTTCTTTCGATCCATCCGGTCGTATTGATGCCGGGGAGTTGGAAAAAGAAATAAAACTTGGGTTTAAAATGCTGCCACCCTTGATGGCAGATTTTGATTTTCCCAATGTTATCAATGCCGAAGACCGGTTTGCCATGAAAAGTTTCCATGACAGGTACATTTGGACACCAAGTTCTGAAATTGAAAAAGCAATCATTAATGCTATCTTTGGCAAGAGCAAGAATAAAATTTGAACTGCACAGCGAGTGCATTCCCCGCAGTTTGACTTCGACGAGCTCAGTCGAGTCGCTACAGGGAACTTCAAAAAGGGAGGTCACTGAAATGAGTATCGATATAACCGTAAAGATAGGCGGTGAAGCCGGCCAGGGGATACAGACCGTGGGACACCTGCTGGCAATGGTAGGCCGGGAGGCCGGTCTGTATATAATGGCCATTAATGATTTTGAGTCCAGAATAAGGGGCGGACACAGTTTTTTTCAGATTCGTATCTGCAACAAACCTGTACAGGCGCCGCACCACAAAGTTCATCTGCTGGTGGCATTAAACCGGGAGACGTATGATTTGCATAAGAGGCAATTAGATTCCGGCGGCCGGGTTATCATGGACGAAATTGACGGGCCCGGGGACGAAGACCTCATTGCGCTTCCTTTTAGCAAACTTGCCCAAAAAGCCGGTGGCATGATTTTCGCCAATACAGTTGCCGCCGGAGCCTGCCTGGCGCTTTTGGGGGCACCGCTTGAGCTCTGCAAAACAGTGCTTTCCAAGCAGTTTGGTAATAAAGGCGCTGATGTTTTGGAGAAAAATCATTATGCCGCCGAACTGGGCTACCAGGCCGTTAAAGGACTCGACTTCAAATGGTCGTTTGAGTGGAGGGCGGACAGGCCCAAAGGAGCGCTGATTGACGGTTCCAAAGCCATTGCCCTGGGCGCCCTTGCCGGTGACTGCCGTCTGGCGGCATTTTACCCCATGTCTCCGGCCACTGGAATTATGACCCACCTGAGCTCGCTTTCAGACCGTTTCCCGCTGATTGTTGAGCAAGTAGAAGATGAAATTGCCGCCGTGAATGCGATTATCGGAGCCTCTTTTGCCGGGGTAAGGGCCATGACCTCTACATCCGGAGGTGGTTTCTGCCTGATGACCGAAGGTCTGGGACTTGCCGGGATTACGGAAACTCCGATTGTGATCGTGAATGCCCAGCGCCCGGGGCCGGCAACGGGTCTGCCCACACGGACCGGTCAGGGAGATCTGCATTTTGTCATTCGGGCTTCTCAGGATGAATTTCCGCGATTTGTTTTTGCCCCCGGCACGCCGGACGAAGCCTTTGAAATTACCGCCAGAGCGTTGCATCTTGCGGAAAAGTACCAGGTCCCCGCAATTATTCTATCAGACCAGTATCTGGCTGATTCCATATTCATTGCAGGCCGGCCGTACGACGCACCGCAAAGTGTCGAGCGGTTTATAGTTGAAGACGGTGATATTGAAAACCCGGAGCAGTATCAACGCTTTGCAATCACACCTGACGGAGTGTCGCCGCGGGCGTTGCCCTGTGCCGGTAAGGCCCTGGTGGTAATATCGAGCGACGAACACCGCGAAGACGGACATATCAGCGAAGAAATACATGACAGGCTCGCCATGGTGGACAAACGCAACGCCAAAGTGCCCTTTATGATCAAAGAGATGAACCCTCCGAAAGAATATTACGGCGAGTCCGAGATACTCCTTGTGGGTTGGGGCTCCACTGAAGGGGCCGTAAAAGAGGCTGTCGACCGGCTGAGAGCTGCAGGCGGCGATGTCGGCTGTTTGAATTTTTCTGCTTTATGGCCCTTTCCAGCTGAAGCGGCTGCCAAAGCCCTTGGCAAGGCAAAGCAATTTTTAATGGTAGAACTGAATGCCTCCGCCCAATTAGGTCAGCTTTTAAGAGAGCAGACCGGACTGGTCTATTCCGGGGCAATATTAAAATACGACGGCCGGCCGTTTTACCCGAACGAAATCGTTGACGGCGTCAAACAATATGTGAGGTGATATTATGGTCAGTATAAAAGATTATGAATCTTCGTATGAAAACCACTGGTGCCCGGGATGCGGAAATTTCGGGATTTTGGAGGCAATGAAGGACGCCCTGGTCAGTCTGGAAATTCTGCCGGAAAAGCTTTTGATCGTATCCGGTATTGGACAGGCCGCCAAAACACCCCATTTTTTAAAATGTAATATGTTTCACGCCCTGCACGGCCGTGCGCTGCCCCTTGCCACCGGTGCCAAGTTGGCCAATCACGATCTGAAAATACTGGTTAATTCCGGCGACGGGGACTGTTACGGTGAGGGCGGCAATCATTTTATACACGCCATCCGGCGCAATGTAGATCTCACTCTGCTGGTACACAATAACAAAACCTACGGCCTGACCAAAGGCCAGGCGTCGCCCACTTCAGATTTCGGTATGGTCACACCAATGCAGCCTCGTGGTGTTGTTTCGGAACCATTTAACGGTCTTGCAGTGGCATTGTCTCTGGGTGCCGGATTTGTTGCCCGCGGCTTTTCAGGTAATCTGGAACATCTGAGCAGACTGATCCGGGAAGGGATGCAATTTAAAGGCTTCAGCCTGATCGACATCATGCAGCCGTGCGTCTCCTTCAACCGTATCAACACTTACAACTGGTACAAAAAGCGGGCCTATGACCTGTTTGAAGAAGATTACATGCCGGATGACTTGGAGAAAGCTACGAAGCTTGCCCGCCAGTGGGGGGATAGAATACCCATCGGCATTTTATATCGCAAAGAAAAGCAACATTTTACAAAACACATCGATGTTTTAAACAAGGGGCCTTTGATCTCGCAACAGTACGACCAGGCAAGACTTCAGGCAGTTTTGGATGCTTGATACTCGATACTGGTTGCTCG
>JAQBHK010000415.1:0-13291 GCA_032127815.1 Desulfobacterales bacterium | reverse complement strand
CTCGGGACGATTCTTCTGGGATTACAGTAACACGCAACTCGCGAAGGAGACTCGGGCGGGCAGGGTCAAAGCCCCGACCATCTTTATTTGCGCGATGGCTGGCAAGGCAATCAGGACCAGATGGGGCCTTCCTCGATATTCACTGGCTCCTGTGGTGCTGGACGAGGCGAGGATGAAGAAGGTTAGAGCTGAGCTGAGGGATTCGTGGATCATCGGAGACAAGCTCGATTATGTGACAGCCGTAGTCTGCATCGATTATGCCGTGGTCGGCAATTGGGCCGATGAAAAGAAGCTTACTTACACCAGCTATCCGGAATTGTCACAAAAGCCCGAGGTCTACGATCTGGTCCAAGAGCAAATCCTGCAGGCCAACAAAGATCTGCCCGAAGCTGCCAAGATCCGCAAGTTTATCAATCTTTACAAAGAATTCGATGCCGACGATGACGAACTGACGCGTACGCGCAAACTGCGCCGGGCCTTTGTGGAAACAAGATATAAGGAAATAATGGATGCCCTTTATACGGACAAGGATAGCGTGCATATCGATACTACGATTACATATGAGGATGGCCGCAAAGCGCATATTAATACGGATCTGCATATCAGAATCATTGGCAGTTGAAAAAAATTAAATATGCAATCGTCAATATCCACTTGAAGGAGAGATAGCTGATGGAACTGTTTTTTATGACCCTGACCACCGGCATCATGGTCGGCGGCATCTATGCCCTCGTCGCCCTGGGCTGGGTCCTGATCTATAAATGCTCGGGCGTGCTGAACCTGGCCATGGGAGAGATGACCCTTATCGGCGCCTATATTTCCTTAAGTTTTTATTCCATGGGAGTCCCTTTTCTGTTGGCGCTGTTGCTTTCACTGATCATCGGTCTCATTCTGGGCATCCTGACCGAAAGGATATTTTTGGACCGGCTCATCGGCCAACCGGTGCTGACGGTGATCATGGTCACCGTGGGTCTTAGCTTTTTCTTCAAGGGAACCGTGGAATTTATCTGGGGAACCGATACACGGGTATTTTCGCCGCCTGTTTTTTCGATTGAACCGATCCGTCTCGGGCCGCTGGTCATCGGGCAGGTCTATCTGTGGAGTTTTATAGCAGCCATGGTGCTGCTGGTTATTTTTGTCTGTTTCTTCAAATATACCCGCTGGGGACTGGCCATGCAGGCTACGGCCGATGACGAGATGGCGGCACTGTCCCTGGGCGTAAGCGCCCGTTTTGTTTATGCTGCCTCCTGGTCCATTGCCTTCATGGCCGCCGGGGTCGGCGGAACCCTGCTGGGGAACATCAACGGACTCAACATCTCGGTCGGTTACTTAGGGCTGCTGGTGCTGCCGGCCGTTGTGCTGGGCGGCATGAATTCGGTTCCCGGTGCCATTGCCGGCGGCATTATCATCGGCATCTTGCAAAACTTTTGCGGAACCTACCTGGACCAGTATTTTCCGGGAGGCATCAAAGAAGTCGCCCCTTTTGCGTTTATGGTCATTTTCCTGCTCTTCAAGCCCCACGGTCTCTGGGGCTGGGAGCGAATTGAACGTGTTTAACGTGTTCCGAGTTGCGAGTTAAATTGACATAGTATTATGACCCGCAACCTGCAACCTGCAACCCGCAACTTGTAACCCGTAACTCGAAACGGAGTGAGTTTTATGTCAACGACCTGGCTTCCCTGTGGCGTTTACCATCAAAATTATGACCAGGATCATGCCTGGTGGCAGACGAAGTTCATCCGCGGCAAGATGATCCTGCTCTTTTTGACCCTCTTCGTTTTCATCCCCTGGTTTGCAGATTCTTACTGGATCAGTGTCTGCAATCTGATCGGCTATACCGTGCTGGGAGCCTTGGGAGTGCAGCTTCTGATCGGTTACTGCGGTCAGATCACCCTGGGCCACGCCGCCTTTATCGCCGTGGGCGCTTACACCAGCACTCTTTTGATTTTAGAGTTTCCCTGGCCGCAATTCATGCTGAACTACGGCCTGGCATATCCGCTCAGCATCCTGATCGCAGCTTTCGTCGCCGGTATCTGGAGTGTGCTGTTCGGGCTGCCTTCAGCCCGCGTCAAGGGGTTTTACCTGATTTTAACGACCATGGCGGCCCAGTTCATCACCGTCGATTTTATCTTAACAGGATACGTCAGCCAGATCGGAGGCCGCGGCCAGGCCTTTTCGCTGCCGCCCGGAACTATCAAGGTGGGACCGTGGACCATTGACAGTGATTTAAAAGTCTATTTTATGATGCTGATACTGGTAATCGTCTGTGTGATGATTATATCCAATCTTTTGCGCTCCAGAGTCGGCCGGGCCTGGGTGGCGATCCGGGATAATGATATTTCGGCTGAACTTATGGGGATCAACGTTGTCAAATATAAGCTGCTGGCTTTTTTCACGGCCGGATTTGTCGGTGGAATTGCCGGGGCTTTCTGGATCAGTAATCTGGCGGCCATCAGTCCCGAGCATTTTCCCTGGTTCTGGTCTTTGTGGCTGGTGGGCGTGATTCTGATCGGCGGAGTGGGATCCCTGCACGGAGCCATTTTCGGTTCCATATTCATGGTCGTGGTGATGGAATTATTGCAACTGGCAGTCATACCCCTGGCCGATACATATCCCAAGCTATTAATGGACTTTTTGTTTATTAAAGAAGCCGCTTTCGGCCTGTCCATCTGTGCCTTTATGATTTTTGAACCCAATGGACTGGCCTACCGCTGGTGGCAAATGAAAAACTATTTCAACCTTTGGCCGTTTTCGTATTAGCTCTTTGGTTAAATGGTCAAATGGTGTAATAGTAAGTTAACGTCATTGTCGGCAAGTCACCAAAAACAAAGCACTTTGTATTTATAAGAATTGGCTCTGGTAATTTGTTTTTTTTTACAACGAATCAACCCAACAATCAATTAACCAAAAACAAGGGAGGTGATAACTTTATAAAATTTGGTAGAAACCCACTGGCAAGGATACTCTCTGAAAAAGGGGAAAAAGCATGAGCACTAAAACAGTGTTATCCAAAGTTTTCGTATTACTATTGAGTGTGGCCCTCGTGGCTGGATTTTCTGCCGGCACAGAGGCTGCAACCATAAAAGTTGGAGCGCTCAATGACATGACCGGAGCAACATCGGATGTTGGTAAAGATTACGCCCTGGGCATTGCCGAAGCTATTCACTACGTAAATGACAACGGCGGTATCAACGGCAAACAAATTAAGCTTTATCAATTCGATTACGGCTACCGTGTTCCCGAGGCTCTCACCAAGTACAAGCTCTTCAAGCGGCTTGAGGTCGTGGCCGTGCTGGGATGGGGAACCGGCGACACCGAAGCGCTTTCACCCACGGTGACCAAAGATAAGATGCCTTATGTTTCGGCTTCCTATTCCGGCCACCTGACTGATCCTAAAAAGACACCCTACAACCTTTTCTTTGCAACCGATTATTCCACCAATGCCAGAGCCGCTATTACGGCCTGGTTTGACAAAAAGTGGCCGCAGCATCCCGACTACGGGAAACGCAAACCGCGCTTTGTCACTTCCTACATGTTTGCCTCACCTTATTGCAGTGCGCCGATCAAAGCCATCAAGGATCAAGCCGAAATTTTAGGTTTTGATATCGGTTCTGATCAGAACGTGTCACTCTTTGCGATTGACACCAAGAGCCAGGTTCTGGCCATGAAGGATTACCAGACCGACCTGGTATGGCACGGCAACACCACCATGTCCGTGGCCGCCACCGTCCGGGATGCCTACGCCTTAGGCCTTGGTGCCGATCATATTGTCAACAACTGGGGATTTGATGAGAATCTGCCCCGCTTGGCCGGCAAAGCTTCCGAGGGTGTCATGGGTGCCGCCGTTTGTGCTTTCTTCGGTGAAAAGGTACCTATGATGGACAAGGTTGTGGAGTATGCCAAAAAATACAACCCCGGCATCCCTGTGGAAAAACGTCTTATTCGAACAGTTCAGGGCTGGGGAGATGTAATGATTCTCTGGGAGGCCTTAAAACGCGCTGACGCCGCCAAGGACTTAAGCGGCGAAGGTATCCTGAAAAAAGGTTTTGAAACCATGCAAAACTTCGACATCGGGCTGGGTGCACCGCCGGTTACCTTTACGGCAACGGATCACCGGGTTGCGGGGCAAGTGCCGATCTATGAGATTAAAGACGGGAAATTTAAAATCGTCGAGAAGGTAGACCTGAAAGGCCGTTGGCCGCAAAAATGGGCTAACGAGTGGATTGGCTGGTAATATCCCCACCCCCAAGGAGGTTTTAAGGCTTTGTCGAATAACGGATCGATCTTAAAGATCAATAATATCGAGGTCAAGTATCACGAGGTCATTCTGGTCATTAAAGGTGTCTCCATTGAGATCCCCAAAGGGAGCATTGTGGCCCTTCTGGGTGCCAATGGCGCCGGCAAGAGTACGACTCTGAAAGCGGTTTCGGGTCTGTTGAAACACGAAAACGGCGAGGTTACCGACGGATCGATTGAATTCATGGGACAGCGCATCGACAAGATGGGTGCAGAAAAGATCGCCAAAATGGGCATCGTCCAGGTTATTGAAGGACGCCGTGTATTTGAGCATCTTACCGTAGAAGAGAACCTGAAAGTGGGTGCTCATATGAAAAAACACGGCCGGTCCGTCAAGGAAGGGCTGGAGATGGTTTACAACTATTTTCCGCGCCTGAAGGAAAAGCGCAATGAGACCGCCGGCTTCATCAGCGGCGGCGAGCAGCAGATGACGGTTGTCGGGCG
This sequence comes from Desulfobacterales bacterium, assembly GCA_032127815.1. Classification (GTDB taxonomy): domain Bacteria; phylum Desulfobacterota; class Desulfobacteria; order Desulfobacterales; family UBA11574; genus Desulfatibia_A. The sequence continues at coordinate 8,551 of JAQBHK010000415.1, read as the reverse complement.
TGCCCTGATGACCAGTCCCGAGCTGATCCTGCTGGATGAGCCCTCCATGGGGCTGGCACCGCTTTTAATCCATGAAATTTTTAATATTATTACCCGGCTCAATCAAGATGAGAATATCTCGATCCTTTTAGTGGAACAGAATGCCAAACTGGCCTTGAGTGTCGCTCCCCATGCCTATGTGATGGAGAACGGCCGCATTGTTATGGACGATAGCGCCGAAAAGCTCTTGGAAAACCCGGATATTAAGGACTTCTATCTGGGCTTGACCGATGTCGGGGGACGTAAAAGCTTTCGTGATGTGAAGCACTACAAGCGAAGGAAAAGATGGCTAACCTAACCCTTGCATTGAATAAGGGAGGAAAAAATGCGAAAAAAATCTTTAGTATTATGTTTTAGTGTAGCAATTGTCGCTGCACTGTTGTTTGGCTGTGTCGGCATGCAAGTAAAGCCGAATGAGAAAAACTTTAAGGCACCGGTGGTCACCCTGGACTCCATGGAAGTGGCGCATGCCTTCGGATATTGGTACTTTTCAAAGAAAGTAGAACCCACCAAGGGAACACCGGACGATGTGGGCGCGCCGCTTGATCTGGCGTTTACGTTTAACATTGAAAATCCCAATGAGTTCCCGGTATTAATGGAGAAGCTTCAATTTGACGTTGCCTTTGAGGATTTTGTGTTAAATACGGTCAGTACCACGGCAACGCAGTGGATACCCGCGGGTCAAACCAACCAGGTGCAGGTGCATGCCCACTTTGATGTGCGGCAGTCACTTTTGAGCCTGCTGGTTACCGGCGGTTTCCAGCTGCAGGAAAAAGGCACCAATGCTTGGGCCCAGCTCGAAGCCTGGTGGACCGGAGTTCCGGAATACTCCGTCCCGGTCCAGGTGCAGGCGGGCACGGCTATTATCAAGGCCGACGGTCTGAGCAAAGTGGTCTCTTTCAACGCTACGTTTCCTTAAATAAAATCGTTGTACGATTTTATTAAACTGAACCAGATGTAAACATTAAAGAGCCGCCGGCCACATGTTCCGGGTTATGAATCTACGTTACCCCGGAACATGTGGAGCGGTTAGCTTTTTAAAATAAATGACCGTTTCAGCGGCAATCCGATTTTAACCGTGTAAAACTCAGGCATAAGTGCGCGTAAAGAAAAAGCAGGGGTCAATCCTTGAATAAGGCAAATCCTCTATTGTTGTGGTTTACCTGCTACAAGATTGCTTGTAATGCGCTGCTTTTCCCTAACGCGCACTAATACCCTCAGACAGTTACACGGTTAAAATCGGATCACCTCTGAAACTTCGCTGATTTAATCGATCTAAAATAATACCGTTTTTAAACCTTAAAAAAGACGATTGAGGCCAGGGTGACATGGGACTTTATGATTTTACCATATATGATTTGATCCGGCGCAATGCGGTCAGTTTCAGCAACAAACCAGCCTGGTTCGAGGCTGACGACGACAGTACGTTAACATTCGCCCAGTATAAGGAGAAGGTCGATCGTCTGGCCGGCGGCCTGCAGCAAGCCGGCATCCGTAAAGGTGATCGCATCGGGGTTTTGGGAAAAAACAGCCTTGAATATTTTCTCCTTTACGGCGCAGCGGCCGCCTTGGGAGCCATCATCCTACCTGTCAACTGGCGACTTTCTGCCGAGGAAGTCGGGTACAATCTTAAAGATTGTGGACCTGTGGCCGTATTTGCCGATCAAGAATTCCAGGAACTGATCAAAGACTGTCAAGACAAACTCTCTTCGGTGAATCATTACTTTAATCTGGGACCCGCAAGGGGCGGTTTTCTTGATTTTGGATCATTGATGGACAATGCGGGTGATTTCGTATTGACCGATGTCGGTAATGACGACGGTTTTGTCATCATTCATACGGCGGCTGTAGCCGGAAAACCCCGGGGGGCCCTTTTGAGCCACGGCAACCTGCTGTGCGCCAATATGCAATTGCATCACTGCCTGAACCTGACTGACGCAGATGTCCATCTCAATCTGCTGCCCATGTTCCATGTGGGCGGCCTGATGATGGCCCTCGGCAGTTTCCATGCCGGTGCTGTGAATATCAATATGAGCAAGTTTGATGCTGAAAAGGCCGTTGCATTGATCCAGGATAAAAAAGTGACGATCATGTTCGATTTTTCTCCGATCCTGGGCTCCATTCTGGAGCAGCATGAGAAATCAAGCCAAACAATCGAGACCCTCAAAGCTGTGATCGGATTGGAATCTCCCGCAACCATCGAAAAATATCAGCAAATGACCGGCGGCACGTTTTACTGTTTGTACGGACAGACAGAGACATCCGGTCTGGCCACGGTGGGACTATACAACCAACGGCCGGGCAGCGCCGGCAAGATGATTCCCTTAGGACACGTGCAACTTGTTGATGACGACGACCGTCCGGTGGCAAGGGGACATACCGGAGAAATTACCGTGAAAGGGCCCATGGTTTTTAAAGGGTACTGGAACCTTCCCAAAGACAATGCCGACACCTTCCGTAAAGGCCGGCACCATACCGGTGATCTGGGACGTTTTGATGAGGACGGATTCCTGTGGTATGCAGGCCGCAAGCCGGAGAAAGAACTTATCAAACCGGGCGGTGAAAATGTTTATCCGGCCGAGGTGGAAAAGGTGATACTGCAGCACCCGGCGGTTGAACAGACGGTGGTCTTCGGCGTTCCCGATCCCAAGTGGAAAGAGGGCATCAAGGCTGTCTGCCGTTTAAAAACCGGCCAAAACCTGGAACCTAAAGAACTGATCGATTTTGTCGGTGAGCGCATCGCCCGCTACAAAAAACCTCAGTATGTCGAATTTACAACAGACTTTCCTCTGCTCGACGACGGTACACCGAACCGGGCCAAGATCAAAGAGTTATATGGCGGCACATAGAAAATTAATTCTGAAGATGTGCTTTCTCTCTGTACCAGTTTTGCAGGTTAACCTAAAATTTGTCACCATTTTCATTCTTCATGCTTACCGTTTCTTCATAAATCTGAAGCCGATATTGTTCTTTCGGGATCGCTGCCCCACGTTTCAACGCCACCATGGTTTCAAGATTAAGGACATAAACATTATGCCCTTTGAATGCGATTTCAACCGTGTAGGGCAGCAGCTCATATTTAACCAACTGATATAATTGTTTTTTGCCGGGCTTGACGCCTGCCGCCTCTACCAGTCTGCGCTTGAAGCGCAGCGCAAAGCGAAACCCACCGCACCGTAGCATATCATACCAACATATTTCCTTCATACTCCTAAAGATTTAATTATAATTGCCGATATTTAAAATAGAGGGTAAACTGTATATGATTGTCTCTTTTGTTAAAACGTAGGATGTGTAAATGGGTCAAAAACCAAGATATGATGAATTGCAACAAAAGATTAAGGAGTTAGAGAAAGAAGTCTTTGAGCGCAAGCTTATGGAGCAGACCCTGCATTTTACGCAATTTGCAATTGACCGCTCTTCAGACGCGGCTTTTTGGATGGGCCCTGATGCACGTTTCGTTTACGTAAACGAAGCGGCCTGCCGCACTCTTGGTTATACACGCGACGAATTAATAAAGATGACGGTTTACGACATCGATCCGGATTTTGCTCAAGAGTTTTGGCCTGATCATTGGGCAGAAGTAAAGCGTAAAGGCTCCTTTGTAGCAGAATCTCATCATCGCACCAAGGATGGAAGGATTTTCCCGGTAGAAATTTCGGTAAATTACCTGGAATTTGGCGGCAAAGAGTACAACTGCGCATTTGCGCGAGACATTTCAGAACGTAAGCAGATCTTAGAAGCTATTCAACTCAGCAAGAGGGAGTGGGTATCTACATTCGATGCCATGTCCGACTGGGTAAGTTTAATAGATCTGAAGTACCGAATATTACGCTCCAACCGTTCCGGGGAAAAATATGTTAGTGTGCCGCTTGGAGAGATGCTCGGCCAAACCTGCTACAACTTAGTACATGGCATGGAGGAACCAATGCCGGAGTGTCCGTTGCAAAAGATGCTCCAAACCCATCAGCGTGAGGTTGCAGATCTTCATGTTCAGGAAGGTAGTCGCTGGTTGAGGATCACTGTAGACCCGGTAAAGGATGAAGATGGGAATCTTATTAAAGCTGTTCACATCGTCCGTGATATCACCGGACTGAAAAAGATGGAGGATGAGCGGCTGAAATCCATGAAGCTTGAATCGGTTGGAATTCTCGCTGGAGGTATTGCCCATGATTTTAATAACCTGTTATCAGTAATCATGGGGTATATTTCTCTGGCGGAAGACGATCTGAAACCTGAAGCCGGAGTTTCAGAATATTTAAAAGAGGCAGAAAAAGCATCCTTGCGGGCACAAGAATTGACTAAGCAGCTGATTACATTTTCGCGGGGTGGACTACCGGTAAAAAAAATAGGTCCAATTGGAGACTTGCTAAAGGAATCAACAAAATTTGTCCTGTTGGATTCTAATGTAAAATATGATTTTTTAATACCGCATGATCTTCGGCTGATTGATTTTGATTCAGGTCAGATGAAGCATGTCGTCAGAAACCTGATTGTTAACGCAGTTGAATCCATGCCGGATGGTGGATCAATCAAGATTAAGGCTGAAAATTTTTCTATCAGTTCAGACACCATTGTTAAAGGCTTAGTCCTCTCAAAAGGAGAATATGTCAAGATATCGATCCAAGATCAGGGTGTTGGAATTCCGGCAGAGCATCTCTCGTTGATATTTGACCCATATTTTTCAACCAAAGAGATGGGGCCTGAAAAAGGAATGGGACTGGGGCTTGCAACTGCCTATTCCATTATTAATAAGCATAACGGTCACATCTTCGTAGAATCTGAGGAAGATGTCGGAACTACCTTCACAATATATCTACCCGTATATGAAAAAGAGATTGAAGAGATAAAACCCGTAGAAACGATCCAGCCGGAGAAACCTGAAATCCGTAAGGGAAGGATTCTTCTAATGGATGACGAAAAGATGATTAGGGATCTAGCCGAACAAATGCTAAATCGACTCGGTTATAGTGTTGAACTTGCCAAAGATGGTGCTGAAGCGATCGAATTATATAAAAAAGCCACGGATTCCGGAAAGACTTATGATGTAGTTATACTGGATCTAACAGTAAAAGGAAAAATGGGCGGCAAGGGTGCCGTCAAAAGGCTGCTGAAAATAGACCCTCAGGTAAAAGCTGTTGTCTCAAGCGGTTACTCCAATGATCCTGTTATGACTGACTTTAGAAGATACGGGTTCATAGGGGCCTTGCCCAAACCATATACTATGAAGGCTCTGCTTGAAGCATTAGATAGTGCCCATCCATAAATAGTCGGCTTTTCAGCAACAGGAAGTTCTTGATCTAATTCATACTATCAAGTTATTGAACTTAGGTGTACCCACAAATTCGTATGAGGAACCGGTTAATGGACATTGAAGATCTTTACGATTTAATCCCGGATTTTATCTGTACTAAAGGATGTCATGAATGTTGCCAGAATTTTGGAGTGCCGTCCAGGACACAGGTTGAGGATGAAGGCGTTAAAGCGTTTTTGCGGAAAAACTCGATACAGCCGGGTAAAGCTATTGGAAACACCTGCCCGTACTCAACTGAAACCGGTTGCTCGATCTACCCTGTCAGGCCGCTGATCTGCCGCCTGTACGGCACATCACCGAACTACCGCTGCAAAATGGAGGTCGCACCGCTCAGGATGCTGCATGAAGATGAAGAAGCGGATATCTTCCACTTTTATCAGACCAACTTTTTCTAACCCGAAAGCCGGTAATGAGACTCGTCTCCGGCCTTGCCCACCAACACCAGTTGGCCGCCACAGTTTTGACAGACCAACAATTTATTCCTTTTAGTTTTGATGGTCTCGTAAAAAGTCCGAAAAAAACCATTTTATCGATTTCGCTCTTAATTATTTCAGTAGGTTATAAGCCCTATTTTTGAGACTTTTGACTTTTTACGAGACCATCAGTTTCCATCAAAATAGATCCCAAACACGCGCTCAATATCCGGCAGAAAATTATTACTGCCACCGCCAAGGCCTTTCAACCCGGTCTTTTCATTGTCGACAAGGAGCCGCTTGGTCTGCAAAAAGAGGTATTGCCCATTCTCAAGTGGTTACGGCGCAGCCTTCCCGAAACCCGGACCATTCTGGGATTGAGAGACATCATGGACGATGCGGAGACGGTTCGTAAAGACTGGTCCAAGAAAGGGGTCTATGAAGCCCTTGAGAATCTTTACAATGAAGTATGGGTTTACGGAATTCGCGAATTCTATGATCCGATTCAAGAATATGCTATTCCGAAATCGGTGCAAGATAAGATATATTTTACCGGATATATTCCGAGAAAAGTTCCGGACAAGAAAGCCCTAAAGCAGATTAGAAAAGAGCACAGGCTGAAAGAGGGAGAAAAGCTGGTTGTCGTCACCGCCGGAAGGGGGGGAGACGGATATCTTGTGATGGATACTTTTCTTTCCATGCTTGAAAGAGAATCCAGCCCACCGCCCTTTAAGAGCGTTCTGATTACCGGCCCGTTCATGCGTGAAAAGATCTTTGCGCTGCTGGAACACCCCTAAACCTATCGGCAAGCCATATCACGTTTTAAGCTGACCGGAATCGATATCATGCGCCAGCGCCTCAGAACCTTTAGAAACAAAAAATAATCTACAATTACAACTGACGCCGGGATTGGATAAAGGGGGCGCTTTTTTGAACAGATCCGCAAAACCAGTTTTAGGAATGATTTTAAAAGGATATCCTCGCATTTCTGAAACTTTTATATCCAATGAGATACTCCTTTTGGAAAAACTTGGATTTTCCATCCATCTTTTTTCCATGCGCCGGCCGCGAGAGCGTTTCTCCCATAAAAGCGTAAAGGAAATCAGAGCGGCTGTTGACTACCTGCCCGAGACACTATTGATCCCCCTTCCGCGGTTGCTGTACCATAATATCATGCTGGCCGGCAAACGGCCCGGCCACTATAGCCTGGCATTTCGAACGGCTCTGAAACGCTTTGTGCGTACTCGCAAATCAGCGACCATAAAGCATTTGTTACAGGCAGGGTATCTGGTTCATCATCTTCTTTCCGGCAGTGGCGTAACGCATCTGCATGCTCATTTTGCCCATTCTCCTACTTCCGTGGCCATGTTCGCCGGTCAGTTGAGCGGGCTTCCTTACAGTTTTACCGCGCATGCCAAAGACATTTATACGTCGGATCCAAGACAGATCAGGGAAAAAATTGTGCGGGCACGTTTTGTGGTGACGTGCACCGCATATAACAAACATCATCTTATGGATATCGCTTCCGGATGTGCCACTCCGATCCACCACGTGTACCACGGGATAGATACCGATCTGTTCTCTAAGGACAGACAAGCCAGAAAATCTTTTCAGCCCTACAGAATCCTTACGGTGGCCCGTATGACTTCCCAAAAGGGATTACCCACCGTTTACAGAGCGCTGCGACATTTAATAGACATGGCTATTGGAGTTCCTGTGGTCGCAACAAATATTTCGGCCATTCCCGAACTGATTGAAAACGGCAAAACCGGCCTGTTGGTTCCCGCGGGCCAACCGGATAAAATGGCCCGGGCCATGGCACGGCTCTTGACCGACGAGGATCTAAGAGAGCGTGTAATTACAGCAGCAAGAAAGCTTGTGGAAACAAAATTTGATAATAAAGCACTGACTCTCGATCTGGCAAACATACACAGGCGGGAAATTGCCAAGTTGAGAAATTAGTAAAGAATCCTGGCCAGAGGACCAGGTTTTTCAGGATATAATAAATCAATCTAACCATGAAAATCTGCTTCTACGCGCCCTTCAAACCACTGAACCATCCGCATCCATCCGGAGATCTTGTAATCGCCACAGGTTTATTCGAATATCTTTTAAGGCAGAATCAAATATGGGCGGTAAGTCCGCTGCGGTTACGATGGATTTACCAAAAACCCTGGCTTTGGCCGTATCTCCTGCGGGAACGGCTGCGGGTATTAAGGCAGATAAGCCGGGTCCGGCCTCATTTGTGGCTTACCTATCTTACCTATTACAAAGCTCCGGATCTTCTGGGCTCTTGGGCCAGCCGGCGAGCCAATCTACCTTATGTTATCTTTCAGGGGGTTTACGCCACTAAAAGAAAAAGGGACTGGAAAACCTGGCCCGGATATTTTTTGAACAAGCAGGTACTCTGTAAAGCCAGGCATGTATTCACCAACAAAAGAGTTGATTTTCTCAACCTCAAACGCCTATTACCCTTACAGCGTATTACCTATGTGGCTCCCGGCATTTATCCTAAGAATTTGAGACCTTTGAAAATCTAGCTGGATTACCGATGAAGTACCGACAGTATAATGGCTCATGAGGACATTTTTAACACGGTTCCAATTAATTGATTTGCTGAGATGTTGCATTTTTTGAATGCTGCGATTGTTCTTTTTTGAGCTTTCAAGTATCACGTCGGCCTGCCCAATGAAATTCCTGAAAGGAGGAGCGTAGCGAATTTCATCGGGGCAAAACTGAATTCTTTTTTGATCTTTTTGAAGCCCATACCTTCCTCCCTGTAGTT
>JAQBHK010000414.1:0-16580 GCA_032127815.1 Desulfobacterales bacterium | reverse complement strand
CACACTCTGAAATTTACAATGATGAATCATTTGTGTTTTTATCGAATGGAAAAAAGATTCTGCCACCGCGTTATCCCAGCAGTTACCTTTCCTGCTCATGCTTTGAATAAAATGATGTTTTTTTAATATTGCTCTAAAATCACCACTGGCATATTGAACACCTCTATCACTGTGTATCATCAACCCTTGGCTTGGTCTGCGCCTTAGAATTGCCTTGGTAAGGGCACGCATTGCTGAATATCTTTCAAGAGATTCACTGAGGTCCCAACCTACAACAATCCGAGAAAACAAATCGATAAAAACCGTGAGATAATGCCACTTTCTTCCAACCTTTAAATAGGTGATATCGCTGACCCAGACCGTGTCTTGAGTGGGTACCGTAAACTGGCGATCAAGCAGATTTGGAGAAACAGGCTCTTTGTGCTTTGAGTCGGTAGTTACTACAAACTTTTTCACAGTACGGCATTTTAATCCCATTTCTTTCATGTGTCGGGCAACTCGATTCCTACTTACTTTTGAAAACTCGGGATCATCATGGAGATCTGCGGTTATCATTGGGCTACCAACCATGCCGTTATGTTCTGCAAACAATTTTCTTATTCGTGCCCTCAGCCGTTCATTCTTTATTTTTAGAGATGATAACGGGGCCTTTTGCCAACGGTAATATCCGCTCTGTGAAACTTTTAACATATGGCACATCTTCTTCACCGGAAATGACAAGCGGTTGTTTTCAATGAATTTAAATCTCATTTCGATGCCCTGCTGAAGATGGCCATGGCTTTTTTTAAGATGTCGCGCTCCATTTCGGCATTCTTGAGACTTTTCTCAAGCTCCCGAATTTTCTGTTGCTGAGAGGTCAACGCCTCACGACCGTTGCCAGGAAAGGCAAGTTCTTTGTTGACACGTTGCGCGCGCCGCCACCTATAAAGAAGATCTTTTGATATGCCAAGATTTTCTGCTACGTCAGCTACTGTTCGATCTGGCTCCTCTGTCAACTGGACCGCATTGTGTTTAAAGTCCGAATCATATTTTCTGCGTTGTTGAACACTCATAATTTCCTCCTGCCATTGTTATTATCAATGACTTAACCGAGTGTCCACTATTTCATAGCAGGATCATTAATCCTTTAATGATACAGCACAACGGCTATTATTGTTCACTTTGACCTATAGAACACAAAGCGTGGATTTACGTTAAAAGTCCACGCCTTTATATTTGGAAGGCTATCCAATATATTGGAATGGTTGTATCGGGTGTGAAAACCACATATACCAGTTTCAGGCCACAGCCTCTTAAAATGTGCGAAAAATGTTATACGTTATTCATAATTTTTACCAAAAAATTAGCTTGTTATGCCGAAGTTGAAAGGATGCTCAAAACGATGATAAAATTGATTGAAAGCAAAATCTTGACCCCTTGAATCCTGGGCCCCTCTTCTCCGAAGAACCATAATAAAAAGCCCTGCCGTGTATGGCAGAGCTTTTTATGTTTGGAAATATAATGCTAAAATCTGTTATTCTTTTGGTTCGGTATCGTCTTTTTCAGTTTTGGTCACTTCGGCTTCAGGTGCTTTTTCCGCAATATCGTCTTCCTTGGCTTCGGTCACTTTGATTTCAGGCGCTTTTTCCGCGGTATCGTCTTTTTTGGCTATGGTCACTTCGGCTTCAGGTGCTTCTGCCGCGGTATCGTCTTCCTTGACTTCGGTCACTTCGGCTTCAGGTTTTTGGGCCTCTGTTTTTTTAGGTTTAGCCGGTACCGTGGGTCTCTCTGCGGCCTTCTTTTCTTTTATTTCTTCTTCTACTTTCGCTTCTTCTTTATCTTTCGGCGCTTCTTCATCGATCGCTTTCGTTTCGGCAACCTGCTTTTTCTCTATAACAGGCTTAGCCTTCTTCTTTTTCTTCTTTTTACTTGTTGGAGAGGTAATAAGTTCAACCAACGAAATCGGCGCCGCATCCCCACGGCGTCTTCCAAGTTTAACAATGCGGGTATACCCGCCGGAAATTGAACTGTACTTTTCAGATGCGTTTTCAAACAGCTTGTGAACGATGTCTTTCTCTCTTACAATCGCCAAAACCTGACGTCTGGCATGCAAATCTCCACGTTTGGCAAGCGTAATCAGATTGTCGGCCCAACGTCTCAACTCCTTTGCTTTTACATCGGTCGTGCGAATCCGCTCATGTTTAAACAAAGACGTTACCATGTTTCTGAACATGGCATTACGATGGCTACTCGTTCTATTTAATTTCAAACCGGCTTTGCGATGTCTCATCGTATCAGCTCTCTCCTTCTTCCTTATCTTCCTCGGGTGGTATAAATCCTTCAAGCTTTATCCCTAGGTAAAGGCCCATTTCCGTTAAGACTTCCTTGATCTCGTTTAAGGATTTTCTTCCAAAGTTTTTGGTCTTGAGCATTTCAGCTTCGGTTTTACTTACCAGTTGATAAATTTTGAGTATATCGGCGTTTTTAAGGCAATTGGCACTACGAACGGAAAGCTCAAGCTCTTCAACACTTCGGTATAGGTTTTCATTAAACCGGGGCTTATCTGCTCTCTCAATCTTTGTGTCGGGTTCCGGCTCAATATCTTCATCAAAATTGATGAAAATAGTCAACTGTTCCTTTAATATCTTAGCCGCATAAGCAACAACGTCTTCCGGCAATATGCTTCCATCGGTCCATACTTCCATGGTAAGCTTATCGTAGTCTGTTCTCTGGCCTACCCGGGCATTTCCCACTACATAAGTCACACGCTTAATCGGAGAGAATACAGCATCCATCGGAATTGTTCCAAGTGGTGCATCTTCATCTTTATTACTCTCGGACAGAGAATATCCTTTACCCGCTTTGACGGTCATGCTCATCTGAACTTTGGCTTTCTCCGAAAGGGTCGCAATATGCAATTCCGGATTCAGCACCTCACATCTGCCGTCCTCGCTAACAATATCGCCGGCCGTAATTTCGCCTTCTCCCTCAACCTCAATGCGTACTGTTTTCGGTTCAGGGTCGGAAAGCTTAAAGCGTACCTCTTTCAAGTTGAGAATAATTTCAGATATATCTTCATAAACGTTTGGAATGGTGCTAAATTCATGCATTACACCATCGATTTTCACAGAAGTAATCGCTGCTCCATAAAGAGAAGAGAGTATAATCCTTCTCAAAGAATTTCCAATCGTTAAGCCAAATCCCCTTTCAAGGGGTTCACAAACGAACTTGCCATAGGTGGGTTTGCTGGTTACTTGAACCTTTCCAGGTTTGATCATCTCCTGCCAGTTCATGTACATAAGTTCATTTGATGACATTATTGTTTCTCCAATTTTTTCAGAGGGCTTTTGAATGTAGTTACCTGGAATAAAGCTCCACTATCAGTTGTTCCTGCATGGGCATGGTTAAATCTTCCCGAACTGGATAACTTTTAACAACCCCCCTCAGTCCATCTTTCTCCAGATCAAGCCACTGAGGTACACCTCTGCGCACCACAGCATCTAGTGCACCTGATATTGCTTGGATTTTTCGGCTTTTTTCCCTGATTTCTATCACATCGCCAACACCAACAAGGTAAGACGGGATATTCACTTTTTTGTTATTAACCAAAAAGTGGTTATGTCTTACAAAATGACGCCCCTGCGTACGCGAGTTAACAAACCCCAAACGATAAACCACGTTGTCAAACCGGCGTTCAAGCGCCACAAGCATATTGGTTCCTGTTATACCTTTCTTTTTGTCAGCCTTCTTGAAAACCAGATGAAACTGTTTTTCGCTAAGACCGTACATTCGTTTCACCTTCTGTTTTTCTCGAAGCTGAATACCATAATCGGAAATCTTTCTGCCCCGGCGCTGTCCATGCTGTCCGGGTGGATAACTGCGCCGATCAAAAGCACATTTGTCAGAATAACAGCGATCTCCTTTTAGAAACAATTTTAAGTTTTCGCGCCGGCACAGCCGACATACCGAACCTGTATATCGTGCCAAGTATTTTCCCCCTTTATTCCGGTTAAATAGTCGATTGGTTTATTGTTCAAATGGTTTTAAATTAGTTGATATCATTTTCGTTTGTCAAAAACATGCATTACCTAACTATCTAACCATTAATCCCTTTAATCATTCAACCATTTAACCATTTAACTAATTAACCAATATTATACCCTGCGTCTCTTTGGCGGTCGACATCCGTTATGCGGAATCGGCGTCACATCTTTAATCATCACGACATTGAACCCTGCAGACTGCAGTGACCGCAGTGCTGATTCACGACCGGCTCCAGGCCCTTTAACATACACTTCCACATTTCTCATACCATGCTCCATGGCCTTTTTGGAAGCGTCCTCTGCCGCAAGTTGGGCGGCAAAAGGCGTACTCTTGCGCGATCCCTTGAAACCTTGAACGCCGGCACTTGACCAGGCCAAAACATTACCGGCAGGGTCCGTAATGGTAACGATTGTATTGTTAAACGTTGACTGAATATGTACTATCCCACTGGGAATACTCTTTTTTTCTTTCTTTTTGGAACGAACTTTCTTGGCCATGTATTAACCTCTATCTCTGAACAATTTACTTCTTGCCGACTCTGGCTTTCTTCTTGACGGCGGACCGTTTGGGTCCCTTGCGCGTACGTGCATTGGTGCTTGTCCGCTGCCCCCGCACCGGCAGCGATTTTCGATGACGGAGACCGCGATATGATCCCAGATCCATCAATCTTTTAATATTCATGGTAACTTCCGCGCGAAGTTCACCTTCAACCTTATATTCACTGTCAATTGCCTTGCGAATGCTGTTGACCTCAGACTCGGACAGCTTGTCCGTATTAGTATTAGGATCGATATTAAGCTTTTGGAGTATCCTGTTGGATACGGATCGCCCGATACCATAAATATATGTCAGTCCAATCTCAATCCGCTTATTCCTTGGTAAATCTACGCCTGCAATTCTAGCCAAAGTCTATCCTCCTTTACCCTTGCCGCTGTTTGTGCCGTGTGTTTTGGCAAATTACTCTGACCACCCCTTTTCTACGGATGATTTTACACTTTATGCACATTTTCTTAACTGATGGCCTGACTTTCATCCTTGGTACTCCTTGTTCGCTGCCCCGATTATGGATGCCGTATACTTGTTGGAACCCAGCAAAAATACCGATTCATTTGGGATTCATGCAATTAGATGCACAAACTTGATAACTAGTAATTTGTCCAGCGGCCAGCAACCATTTACTTTGATCTGTATGTTATTCTGCCACGAGAGAGGTCGTAAGGTGAAAGCTCAACAGTCACTTTGTCTCCAGGCAGAATTTTGATAAAGTGCATGCGCATCTTTCCGGAAATATGCGCAAGTACCTGGTGCTTATTTTCCAGCTCAACTTTGAACATCGCATTGGGCAATGTCTCAAGCACTGTACCCTCTACTTTAATCGCCTCTTCTTTTGGCATTTTTTCCCCGCCCCTTATACTCCGCAAAAGATGATCATAGAATCACCCAATCAGAATCGGCCCTTGGTTTTAGAGCCGCTTTTCTTTAAAAACCCTTCGTAATGGCGGGCTAGCATGTGCGATTCAATTTGGGCGACCGTATCGATCGCCACACCTACAACAATCAGCAGCGCCGTACCTCCAAAATAAAAAGGAACATTAAACTTTGTCATCAGAACCGACGGCAGTACGCATACTGCTGAAACATATATTGCGCCGCCCAGTGTAATACGGGTCAGCACTCTATCAATGTAATCGGCCGTACGTTTACCTGGACGAATACCCGGAATATACCCGCCCTGCTTTTTCATGTTGTCGGCGACATCTTCAGGATTAAAAGTAACCGCGGTGTAAAAGTAGCAAAAAAAGAATATGAACCCAATATACAACAATTCATACACCAGATTGCCCGGTCTCATCGCATCGGCCATCTGCTTCATCCATGGAATCGTTACAAAGCTGGCCAAGGTTGCCGGAAACATGATAATCGACGAGGCAAAAATCGGCGGGATAACACCGGATGTATTCACCTTCAGCGGGATGTGAGTGCTCTGACCGCCATACATCTTCCGACCGACGACCCTTTTGGCATATTGGACCGGTATACGGCGCTGACCCTGCTCCATGTATATAATGAATGCCACAACCAGAACCATCATCAGTGTCAGAATAATTACAGCGAATATCCCCATATCTCCTGTTGAAAGCAGGCGGAAGGTATTGCCGATCGCAGCGGGCATTCGACAAACAATGCCGGCAAAAATAATAAGAGAAATACCATTGCCGATACCATGTTCGGTAATCTGCTCTCCCAGCCACATGATAAAGGCGGTTCCTGCTGTCAGGGTCAGCACGGTCATCAGCTTGAACCCCAATCCAGGATGGATAACCACGGGAGCACCGCCCGGCGACGTCATACTCTCAAGTCCGACACTAATGCCAAATCCCTGAATGACACTTAACAGAACGGTTCCGTAACGGGTGTACTGTGTAATTTTTTTGCGGCCCTGTTCTCCTTCTTTTGAAAGGCGTTCAAGATGTGGAATTGTTACGGTTAGAAGCTGCAAGATAATCGATGCGCTGATATACGGCATGATCCCTAAGGCAAATACAGACAAGCGCTCTAAGGCACCCCCTGAAAACATATCAAAAAGCCCCAGCAACGTCCCCGCTGTTTGTTTAAAAAATGCCGCCAGGGCAATCCTGTCGATACCCGGAGTCGGCACATGCACCCCGATACGATATACTCTTAAAAGCGCAAACGTAAAAAGTATTCTTTTTTTAAGTTCGGGTATTTTGAAGATATTGCCAAAACCACTGCCAATCATATTATATAACCTCTACTGCGCCACCCGCAGCTTTGATCTTTTCAATAGCGCCTCTGCTGGCTGCGTGAACTTTGACGGTCAGCGGGATATCGATCTTGCCCTGTGCTAAAAGTTTAACACCATCTCTGCTGCCTTTCACAAGGCCCATGCGAACAAGTTCTATTTCATCTACAACACTACCGCTTTCGAATTTTGAAAGATCACGTATGTTAATGACTTCTATTTTTTTTTTGAATATATTTGTGAATCCACGCTTAGGCAAACGGCGATGGATCGGCATTTGACCGCCCTCAAAACCGGGTCTTACACCGCCGCCGCTGCGGCTGTTCTGTCCCTTTGTTCCCCTGCCGGCGGTTTTACCGGTTCCTGACCCGACACCGCGTCCCAAACGCTTCCGAGGTCTGCGTGATCCGGCCGCTGGTGACAATTCATTTAGCTTCATCGATCATCTCCTCGGTCTTAACCAAATGTGACACTCTATGCACCATCCCCCTGATGGGGGGGGTGTCTTCAAGTTCGACCGTCCGGTTCAACTTTGTCAGTCCCATGCCGCGCAATACCCGGCGGTGTTTCTCCGGCCTTCCAATCATACTTTTAACAAGAGTTATTTTTATTTTACCGGGCATTGATTATTTCCTTATAATTTTACAGATCTTCCACTGCCAAACCACGCCTGGCAGCCACCTGTTCTTTGCTCTGCAATTGACAAAGTCCTTCAATTGTGGCTTTAACGGCATTATGAGGGTTATGCGATCCCATACACTTGGTCAGAATATTCTGAACGCCGACAGCTTCGAGCACAGCCCGCACCGCACCACCGGCAATAAGACCGGTACCTGCGGACGCAGGCTTCAATAAAACCTTTCCGGCACCATATTTTCCGATAACAACATAAGGTATTGTACCTTCACACAGGGAAACTCGGACCATGTTTTTTTTGGCTTTTTCTACACCTTTGCGGATCGCTTCCGGGACTTCTCCTGCTTTACCAAGTCCAAAACCAACACTCCCTTCACCGTCACCGACGACAACGATAGCAGAAAAGTTGAATCTGCGACCGCCTTTGACTACTTTTGCAACCCGGTTGATATAGACAACCTTATCGATTAGTTGACCTTCTTCCTTATCTTGCTTAAACAAGGGAATTGCCTCCTTTGCTCTTTGATAAATCGCTAAAAATCCAATCCTGCTTCGCGCGCGCCGTCAGAAACAGCTTTGACTCTACCGTGGTACAAAAATCCATTGCGGTCAAAAACCACCTTCTTCAACCCCTTTCCAATGGCCCGTTCCCCTATTAATTTGCCGACATAATTTGCCGCAGCAATTTTGTTATCAAATTTAGGTTGTTCTTTAACGGCTTTTTCCAGACTCGATGCCGCTGCAATAGTATCTCCACACGTATCGTCTATAATCTGTGCATAAATATGTCGGGAACTTCTAAAAACACTAAGTCGCAGCCGCTCCTTGCTGCCAAAAATATTCTTTCTGATTCGCTTTTTTCTTTTGATACGGGCCTGTTTTATTGCAGCTGACGATCCCATTTTTTACACCTTAACCCTATATTTGAAGAGCCCTGCAGCAAGCTGCGGGGAATGCACTCGCTGTGCAGTTCAATTGAGCGAATAAGCTCTATCTAAAATTGTTTGTTAATAGTTGTTCGTTAGGATCCTTTAACCCCGGTCTTGCCTGCTTTACGCTGAATATGCTCTTCAGCGTACTTGATCCCTTTACCCTTATAACGTTCCGGAGGCCTCAACCTCCTGATTGCAGCTGCAGTATGCCCCAACAGTTCCTTGTCGATTCCCGCAAGCGTTATGTTGTTGCGTTTATCTACAGTAGCGGCAACACCCTCCGGAAGATTAAAACTGACCGGATTGGAATATCCCAGATTCAAATCAATACGATTATCATTGAGTATCGCTCGATAGCCGATACCGTTAATTTCAAGAACGCGCTCAAATCCATTGTTGACACCGGTAACCATATTGGCCACGAGACTGCGTGTAAGACCCTGCAGGGCACGGCCGTTCCTGTCCTCTGTAACAGGGGTTACTTCGATAACGCCATCTTCTATTTTAAGATCCACAGCAGGATGTATGGTTCTTGTAAGGCTGCCTTTCGCAGCCTGAACCGTAATGACCCTGTCTTTATACGTTATCTTTGTCTTATCCGGTATCGGAATAGGTTTTTTGCCTACTCGAGACATTTGTTGCTCCCTTTTGTCAATGGTCTATGGTCATTGATCATTTGCCGTTTCTAAAAAGACCGCTCTGCGTAAAGAGCGCTACGTTTTAGGATCGCTCCGCTTAAGGAAAAAAACTTTTGATCAATGCCCTTCAAGGCCGTTAGGCCGTTCCTCAAAGAAAGTGCTCCTCAAATGCAGCACTCTAATAACAAGTGACAAACTTACCATATATTGCATAGAATCTCGCCACCGACATTTTCTTTGCGGGCCCTTTTGTCGGTCATAATGCCTTTTGATGTAGATAAAATCGAAATGCCCATACCGTTGAGCACCGTCTTTATATCTTTACTTTTCACGTAAACCCGCCTGCTCGGTTTGCTGACCCGCTCAAGGCCTATGATTGCATTAGACTGTCCAGGACCATATTTCAAATAAACTCGCAAGACGCCCTGTTTGTCATCCTTTAAAAATTTATAATTTCTTATAAACCCTGCACTCCTTAATACTTTCGCCAACTCGGTTTTAAGCTTTGATCCGGGAATATCAACGCTGTTGAACTTTGCCTTTCCGGCATTTCTAACTCGGGTTAGCGTGTCCGCAATCGGATCACTCATCGACATGTTAATCTCCGTTTTTTAAATTTTTACCAGCTTGACTTTACTACGCCTGGAAGCTTGCCTTGTGAAGCAAGATTTCGAAAACAAATACGGCAAATTCCAAATTTTCTCAGAAACGCCCTTGGTCTACCACAAATCGGACACCGATTGTAGCTTCTTACCTTAAACTTGGGTTTTTGCAAAGCCTTCACTCTCAACGATTTCTTTGCCAAATTATCCCCCTCTTTTTAGATTGACAATTGAAGATTGTTGATTGAATATTTTCATAAATCTTCAATGCTCAATTTTCATTCTTCAATTTCGAAACGGCATGCCTAACAGTCTCAGGAGTTCCCTGCCTTCTTCATCAGTATTGGCGGTTGTAACAATAGAGATGTTCAGCCCTTTTACCCTATCGATTTTTTCATAATCAATCTCGGGGAAAATAATATGTTCTTTGATTCCCAGGCTATAATTCCCATGACCATCCATTGCTTTAACCGCAAGGCCCCTGAAGTCTCGAACACGCGGCAGGGCTATATTCACCAGCTTGTAATAAAAATCATACATCCGGTTGCGCCGCAATGTAACCATGCATCCTATGGGCATCCCTTCTCTTAGCTTAAAAGCAGCAATAGACTTTCTGGCCCGCGTTACCACCGGTTGTTGACCTGCAATGGTTCTTAGCTCTTCCTTGGCTGAATCCATCAATTTGATATTATGAATCGCTTCACCCAAGCCCATATTCAAAACAACCTTTTCAAGTTTCGGAACCTGCATAATGTTTTTGTACTTAAAGGTTTCTTCCAGCTTGGGAACAACTTCTTTATAATAATAATCTTTTAACTGTGACATTAAACTCCTCCGGCATCCAACCTTGGGGTCACGAATCAATGATTTCGCCACATTTTCTGCAAACACGAATCTTTTTTCCATCCTCCAAGCGCTTCATTTTAATACGTATGGGTGTCACACATTTATTGCACATCAACATTACGTTGGACCTTTGTATCGGACCCTCACTTTCGATAATGCCGCCCTGACGATGCTGAGCACCCGGCCTTACATGCCGTTTTATAATATTGATATTTTCAACCACCATCCGGTTGTTCTTTCTATTTATTTTCAACACCTTGCCGATTTTACCCTTGTCTTTACCGGCAATAATTCTAACTTTGTCGTCCTTTTTTATATTATATTTTTCGGTTATCATAACTTATATTCCCTACAGGCCCCCGAATGCTAAAGTCGATATCACCTGGTGTTGAAAAGAAGAATTTATTTGCTAATTGAATTTTGACTCAATTAGGGTATTATAACACTTCTGGAGCCAGCGAAATGATTTTCATAAATCTTTTGGCTCGCAGCTCCCTTGCCACCGGTCCAAATATTCGTGTTCCGATTGGGTCCTTGTTTGGATTAATCAAAACCGCTGAGTTATCATCAAACCTTATAAATGACCCGTCCGGCCGTCTGATTTCCTTTTTGGTACGCACCACAACAGCCTTCAAGACCTCCCCCTTTTTAACCTTGGTGTTCGGTATCGCTTCTTTTACAGATACAACAATGATATCACCAACACTTGCATATCGCCTGCGTGAACCTCCCAGAACTTTTATGCAATACAACACCTTGGCTCCTGAGTTGTCGGCCACCGTTAATCTCGTCTCTGACTGGATCATCTGTTCTGTTTTCCTTTATATTCAAATATATTCAAACCGCCTTTTCAACTATCTTGCTGACACGCCATTTTTTGGTCTTGCTGAGTGGTCTGGTCTGGACTATCACCACCCTGTCGCCTATATTTGAGACATTCTGTTCATCGTGTGCTGCAAACTTCGAACGTCTTCTGACATACTTCTGGTAAAGTCGGTGTTTAACAAGCCGCTCAACCAGCACTACAACGGTCTTGTCCATTTTATCACTGACAACAGTTCCGACCATTTGTCTTCTCAATCTTCGCTTTTCCATGGCAACTATTCTTTATCCGTATTGTTTTTTAGTTCCGATTCTCTTATGACGGTTTTGATTCTGGCAATATCACGCTTGGTCTGCTTCATTTTCTGAGGATTCTCAAGTTGACCGATTTCGTGTTGAAACCGTAAATTAAACAGCTCCTCTTTAAGGTCGGTCTCTTTGCGGTGCATTTCTTCCAAGCTTAATTCTATAATCTCACTCGCTTTCACTAAATATCGCTCCTCTCAACAATCCTTGTTTTTACTGCAAGTTTGTGAGCAGCCAGCCGGAGTGCTTCTTTTGCCGTCTCCTTATCGACTCCCTCCATTTCATAAAGGATTCTTCCGGGACGAATAACTGCAACCCAGCCTTCTGGTGCTCCCTTTCCTTTTCCCATTCTGACTTCAGCAGGTTTTTTGGTAAAAGGCTTGTCCGGAAATATTTTTATCCATATCTTACCACCCCGTTTGACATTCCGAGTCATAGCGATACGTGCGGCCTCAATCTGTTTAGCGCTGATCCAGCCGCATTCTGTAGCCTGCAACCCAAATTCACCAAAATCGAGGTTGCAGCCTCGGTATGCAACCCCCTTCATTCTGCCTTTTTGTTTTTTGCGAAATTTTACCTTCTTGGGACTCAACATGTCTTTTAGCTCCTCAAAGCACCAGTTCGATCAACCAACCTCAACTCCGATCGGATCTTTTTTTAAAATCTCGCCCTTAAAAATAAATACCTTGATACCTATAATACCATAAGTTGTTCGGGCCGCAGTGAAACCATAGTCAATATCAGCCCTTAAAGTATGCAACGGCACCCGGCCCTCGCGGTACTGTTCGGTTCTGGCCATCTCAGCACCACCCAGTCGTCCTGAACATATAACCTTAATTCCCTCGGCACCAAATCGCATTGCTGAAGAAATTCCACGTTTCATGGCACGCCGAAAGGCAACCCTTCTGATTATCTGAAGGGCGATATTTTCGGCCACAAGCTGGGCGTCAATCTCAGGTTTTCTGACCTCCTGAATATCGATAAGAACTTCATGAGCTATTATTTTTTCAAGATCTTTCTTGAGCAGAGATATCTCGGCGCCTTTTTTACCGATGACAATTCCGGGCCTGGAAGTGAATACCCGCAGCCTTACACGCTTGGCAGATCTCTCGATTTCCATTTTGGAAATACCAGCATGGTAGAGTCTGTCTTTGATAAACTGTCTGATTTTATAGTCTTCAAGGATATACTCAGCATATTTCTTCCCGGCATACCACCGTGACTCCCAAGTTTTAACAATTCCTAATCTGAACCCTATCGGATTTACTTTCTGTCCCAAACGTGTATCCCCCTTTTAGATCGTTTTTTCTGCTAAGACAACGGTGATGTGAGAAGTCCTTTTTAATATCCGTGTTCCTCTACCGCGTGCTCTGGCCTTAAAACGCTTCAACGTCGGGCCCTGATCAGCGATGATGTTGCGAATAACTAGTGAATCTACATCTATATCCGGATGCTGATCCGCATTCGATACAGCACTGCGAGTAATTTTTTCGACAATGTATGCCGCCTTTTGGGGCATAAACCTGAGTATCTCCAGCGCGGCCTCTACCGGTTTGCCCTTGACGGCACCAATCATTATGTGAACTTTACGCGGAGAAATGCGTACATATCTTGATACAGCTTTAACTTCCATTATATATAGGTTCCTTTATAAGGTTCTTATCGTCTCAATTTGGATTTCTTGTCGGAAGCATGCCCATAATACGTGCGCGTTGGAGAAAATTCACCCAATTTGTGGCCCACCATGTCCTCTGTGATAAATACCGGTACAAACTTTCTTCCGTTGTGAACTGCCAGCGTAATACCAACCATCTCGGGAACAATTGTCGACCGCCGCGACCATGTTTTGATAACCCTGCTGCTTCGAGTTTCCTGGGACGCAATCACTTTCAGCAAAAGTTTTGGATCGATAAACGGACCTTTTTTCAACGACCGGGGCATAATATCTCCTGTGTGCTAATTATACTGTACTCGGCTATAATCTGCGCTTTGATATTTTGTATTCTACTTCTTGTCATTAGTCATTTGTCATTCGGAATCGGCAACCAATGACGAATGACAAATGACTGTTAATTATTTACGTTTTTTTACAATCAAGCGACTGCTTTTTCTTTTCCTGCGGGTCTTAAAGCCCTTTGAGGGGACACCCAACGGGCTGCACGGATGACGTCCACCCGAGGATCTGCCTTCGCCCCCGCCCATGGGATGGTCGACCGGGTTCATGGCAACACCTCTAACCTTTGGCCGCCGGCCGAGCCAGCGCTTGCGGCCCGCTTTACCCAAAGATATGTTCTCGTGCATCACATTCGCGATTTGTCCGATTGTGGCTTTGCACTTTGCAAGGACCATGCGAACTTCACCGGATGGAAGTTTAATCAAAGCATACCGGCCTTCCTTAGCCATCAACTGGGCATAGGTCCCGGCACTTCTGACAATCTGCCCCCCTTTGCCCAGATGTAATTCAACGTTATGAATATGCGTACCCAGAGGAATATTAATCAGCGGAAGCGTATTCCCGGGTTTAATATCGGCTTCAGATCCGGAAACCACGGTATCACCGACCTTAAGATTTATTGGTGCCAGAATGTACCGCTTCTCGCCGTCGGCGTAATACAAAAGTGCAATTCTGGCCGATCGGTTGGGGTCATATTCTATTGTGGCAACTTTAGCCGGGATCCCTGTCTTATCCCTCTTAAAGTCGATAACTCTGTAATGCCGCTTATGACCACCACCGCGATGTCTACAGGTAATTCGCCCATGAACGTTACGTCCGCCTGTTTTTTTAATAGCCCTGAGCAGACTCTTCTCAGGTGTTGTGCTTGTAATTTCGTCAAATGATGTATATGACTGAGCCCGTCGTCCGGGAGAGGTCGGTTTTACTTTTTTTACAGCCATTATATTATCCCTTTAAGCTCCTTCAAAAAAATCGATACGTTCCCCGGGCATCAAGGTTACAATTGCTTTTTTCCAATCCCTGCGTTTTCCAACAATCCAGCCTCTTCTTTTGGTCTTGCCCTTAACCTGCATGGTTCTGACTACGGCCACCTTGACCTTGAAGATATTTTCGACCGCCTTTTTAATCTCAACCCGGTTGGCCATGCAGTCGACTTCAAACGTAAACTGATTGGAAGCTTCTTTTTGGATATTGGTCTTTTCGGTAATTACCGGGCGTCTAATAATATCGTACTGAATCATGCGAGCAGCCTCCCTTCAATGCTTTTCAAGGTAGACTCGATCAGGATTAAATTTTCATATTTAAGGATATCGTATACGTTCAACCCCTCGACTATCATGACTTTGAAACCCGGGACGTTTCTGGATGCAAGTTCCAAGCGTTTATCCTTTTGATCAGTCACTATCAAGGCACTGCGTATATCTAATGCATTGACAACCTCCAGAAAGGCTTTGGTCTTGATCTCTTCAAGTTCCAGCTTGTCAAGCACGACAAGCTGGTTATCCCGCAGTTTGATGCTCAAGGCCATTTTAAGCGCGAGCTTGCGGACCTTTTTAGGCACCTTGTAAGCATAAGACCGGGGATCAGGACCAAAAACAGAACCGCCGCCTCGCAGTAGCGGAGACTTAATGTCACCGCGACGTGCCCGGCCGGTTCCTTTCTGTCTGAATAGTTTCCGGGTGCTGCCTTTTACATCGCTGCGATGTTTTACAGATGCAGAGCCTGCACGTCTGCTGGCAAGTTGCATGGTTACAACTTCATGCAAGATGCTCGATTTCACTGGCAGATTGTATATGTCGTCTGTAAGATCCGCCTGTGAAATTTTTTCCGCATTACTGTCAAGAATATCTACTACTGCCATAATATTCTCATTCAACTTTCTGTTTTTAAAAGTTCAATAACTTCCCGTTAAGCAGATTCTCTCAACTGGGGTCTATTTGCCTATTTTATCGAACTTTAGTTTATTAATTGAGACCAGCCCGGATTTTGAACCCGGCACCGCACCTTTTATCATTATAAGGTTCTGTTCCGGCCTGATGTCGACGATTTCCAGATTACGAACCGTGTTGCGTTCATTTCCAAAATGTCCCGGCATTTTTTTGCCTTTTATAACTTTAGAAGGGGTTGCACTGCAACCGATGGAGCCCGGAATTCTATGGCTGTGGCTTCCGTGAGTCTTTTTGCCGCCATGAAATCCGTGTCGTTTGATGACACCTGCAAACCCTCTTCCTTTGCTCCTGCCGGTAACTTCAACGCGTTCGCCGATTTTGAACATATCCGGGCTGATGGTCTGACCGAGGCTGAATTCATCGGGATTATCTACCGAGACTTCCCTCAAAAATGCAAAGCCCTCTTGCCCGCTCTTTTTAAGATGTCCTGCAATAGGCTTGTTGATCCGGGACGCTTTTTGCTCGCCAAAACCTAGCTGAAGAGCATTATATCCATCCGTCGCCAGAGTCTTTATCTGGGTAATTACGCACGGACCGACCTGTAGCACCGTTACCGGCACGCGCTCACCTTCCGTGGTATAAATCCCCGTCATCCCCAATTTTTTCCCAATCAATCCTTTACACATAACGATTCTTCACTTTCTAAAGCTTTATCTCGACATCTACGCCGGGAGAAAGATCCAGTTTCATCAACGCATCAACGGTTTGCTGCGTCGGTTCCAGAATATCCAGAAGCCGCTTATGGGTTCTGATTTCGAACTGCTCTCTGGATTTTTTGTCTATATGCGGAGACCTCAGAACACAGTATTTGTTGATCCGAGTCGGCAACGGGATCGGCCCAACCACTTTTGCTCCTGTTTTGACGGTTGTATCCACGATATCTGCTGCCGACTGATCCAGAAGCTTATGATCGTACGCCTTGAGTCTGATCCTGATTTTTGTATTTGCTATCATAATATATCTTTCGTTATTCGATAATTTCGCTGACCACGCCGGCGCCGACGGTCCGGCCGCCTTCCCTGATGGCAAATCTGAGCTCTTTTTCCATCGCGATCGGCGTTATAAGCTCACCTGTAATTGTCACATTGTCGCCGGGCATGATCATCTC
>JAQBHK010000413.1:0-2867 GCA_032127815.1 Desulfobacterales bacterium | reverse complement strand
AGCCGGGTAGGCAGCTTGTGCAAGCCTGCCGCCCTTTAACATGGAAGTATGCTTTCTGATGGTGTTTATTTCGTGAATGGTGGCACTGCACGCCAGCAGTACCTTGATGGTGTCCTGTTTGTCCTGCAGGCTGAGTCCGGGGAAGGGGAGGGGCAGCAGAGCAGATCCCCCTCCGGAAACCAGACATATCACCAGGTCGTTGTTTTCTGCATTTTGGGCAAGATTGAAAATTTCACCGGCACCGCGTTGTCCGTTATTATCAGGCAGCGGGTGCCCGGCCTCTATGAGTTTGATCCTCTTAAGATCGGCAAGGTGGTTATATTTTACATTGATAATACCGCTTGTGATCCTTTGGCCGAGAATTCGTTCCAAGGTTGCCGCCATGGGTGCAGCGGCTTTTCCTGCTCCGATCACATAGAGGTTGTTATATTCTCTAAGATCATAAATCCAGTCCCCGACAATTAGCTGATTGTCAACAAGCCGGCAATAATTATTTACGGCAGCGCCCGGTTCAACAGCCTGCAGCCCCTCATAGAATATATTGACAGCGTCGGTTCGCATCCCGGGAATTTTATTTGATTCATGTTGCATATATTTGCCTATCGCAATTTCAATCGGATCGCAACCGCTACATTCTGAGTTCATCATATGGCTGAAAAGTGATTTCTGTCAAAATAAAAATGTTTTTCTGATTAAGGTGTTTGGTTCCTTAGTGTTTGCTTTGTATTCTTGACAATGGCAGGTGATCAAAGTAATTTATTAACAGTATCACTGCCGCGTTGTAATCTTCATGGAGGAGAAAATGGAAAATCAATTCTCGGCTTCCTTTAAAGGGAACTTTTTGATGGCCATGCCGATTTTGGCTGACCAGAACTTTTACCAAACTGTTACCTGTATTTGCGAGTATGCGCCGGCCGGGGCGCTGGGCATCGTTGTTAATCGGGTTCATCCTACCCTGTCGGGGAAAGATATATTTAATGAACTGGATTTGGAATATGTGCCGGGAGCGGAATCGATACCTATCCATATTGGAGGGCCGGTTCATATCGGCGAGATTTTTCTGCTGCATGGTCCACCCTTTGACTGGGAGGGCTGCCTGATGATTACAACATCGCTGGCTATGAGCAACACCAGAGACATTTTAGAGGAAGTCGCTATGGGCAGGGGACCGAAATCCTTTATTATCGCTTTAGGATGCGCCGGCTGGGGGCCGGGACAGCTTGAATCGGAGATAAAACAGAATGCCTGGCTGACATCTCCCGTTTTTGAAGATATTATCTTTGAGATACCGATTGAAACAAGATGGGAGGGGGCCT
The DNA here is from genome assembly GCA_032127815.1 of Desulfobacterales bacterium. Classification (GTDB taxonomy): domain Bacteria; phylum Desulfobacterota; class Desulfobacteria; order Desulfobacterales; family UBA11574; genus Desulfatibia_A. The sequence continues at coordinate 1,551 of JAQBHK010000413.1, read as the reverse complement.
TGAAAAAAATCGGGGTAGAGCCTTTACTGCTTTTGGACACAGCCGGTCATGCCTGATATCCAGACTGAGACCTTTTAATGGCTATCTATTCATGAGGCTTTTTTTTTTGGGTTTTGGCTTTTTCTTTTTAAGACAGACCTTATCATTCCTTACAAAAGCACAAAGCTTGGGATTGTAGTACTCTTTGCAATTTAAGGGATTGTAAAGCGGGCACTCAGGATGCTTTTCAGACATAAATCAATTTCCCCTTTATAACTTAGTTTCCATCCTATAATTAGAGCCTATTATTGAGTTGTTCACAAACAAATTATACCTTTCTTATCATAAAGCTATGGATTTTACAAGATATTATGTCCTGAGTTGAGCGATTGTCGGGTTTGACGAAGGTGCAAGACGCAGGCGCTTCAATTCAACGAGGCCTTTCTCAAAAGCTTCTCAACGATATCCGGCTTCGGGTAAGGGGCAAAATCGGAAATCGTTTTGACAATTAATTATATACATTGTATTAAGCAACGCCATTAACATCGTTTGCTAAGTAAAAATTCAAAAAGTGTAGTTTGAACAGACCAGAATCTTCGAAATGGATACATATACATCCCTGAAAAAAGAACTTTTAGAAATAAATCAAAAAGTTAATTCGCTTTTTCCCAAAGCCCAATCAATTACGGGAATGGCGGATCACACCTTTGGCGACTGGCAAAAGACATGTAGCGGCATCAACAAGCAGATAGCCGACGAGATTATTCGAATCGCGGTTGTCGGTCCTATAAAATCCGGCAAGAGTACATTTACCAATTCTCTTTTTAAGGGTGATTACTTAAAAAGGGGTGCCGGAGTTGTAACTTCTATTGTTACGCGTGCTCGCAGAGGAGAAATTCTTAAGGCAAAACTTCTGTTCAAGTCCTGGAACGAGATTAACTCCGATATAAGGCAGGCTCTGGTAATGTTCCCGGCATTGAGTCAGCGCTCAGAGAATGACGGATTTGACATCAGACGCAAAAAAGATAGGGCGGATCTTCAAAAGGCCATTGACGCTTTGAGTGCAGAGCAACTTATCACCAAAGGTGTTCTTAATGCCGGCAGTATGCAACTTTCATCCTTCCTTAAAGGATACGAGAGAATAAAAGAGATCGTTTCCGCAGATAACGTTATGCAACATTATAAAGATGACCGTTTTAAAGAGCACAGGGCTTTTGTGGGCGATGAGACTCTGGCGGTCTATTTGAAAGATGTTCAACTTGAGATCAATTCCGGAGAATTTGACAAAGATATCGAAATCGCCGACTGTCAGGGGAGCGACGCTCCGAATCCGCTTCATATTGCCATGATTCAGGATTATCTGCTGCTGACACATTTTATAACCTATGTGATTAGCAGCAGAACAGGTCTTCGCGAAGCGGACATCAAGTTTTTATCCATGATCAAGAAAATGGGAATCATGGATAACATCATGTTTGTGGTAAACTGCGATTTTAGTGAACATGAGTCCATTGACGACTTTAACGCTCTGATAAAAAAGGTCGAAGAAGAGCTTTCATTGATTAAACCTGA
>JAQBHK010000412.1:0-13975 GCA_032127815.1 Desulfobacterales bacterium | reverse complement strand
GATCTTGATTATTGTTTTTCCGAAGCTGACAAAAACCGTCTGGAAATTAAAGTAGCCAATTTGGAGGTTGAAATTACGGAAAAAGAGTTAAAGCTTGCCAAAAAAAATTATTACCCCTCAATTGACCTTAAGGGCAGTTATTTCAACAGCGGGACCGATTGGAATGTTGACGGCGGAACAGGTATTATTGATCCCAGCGGCTGGAACATTTTAGCCACAGCGTCATGGAATTTCTGGGAGTGGGGCCGAACTTCATACGGAGTCCGTGAGAAACATTCCCGTTTATCTCAGGCGCAGCTTCAAAAAACAGAAATCTTAGACAACATTCATCTGCAGGTAAAAAAAGCCTATCTGAAAACACAAGAAGCGGAAAAGGCTATTACCACGGTTGAACAGGCCATTGAACAGGCCAAAGAAAACTTCAGAATTAACGAGGAGCGTTACAAAGCGCAGGTAGCCACCTCCACCGACGTTCTGGATGCCCAGACACTCCTTGCCAAAACAGTAACCAATTATTATAAAGCTTTGTACGCATTTAAAACATCAAAAGCTGCTCTGTACCGGACCATTGGTCAGGAGATTATTGAATGATTGACACTCACAGCAAAAATTCAATGATTCAAATTTTCCATGTTTATAAAACATACGGCGGCAAGAATGCTCTTACCGATGTCACCCTTGATATTCCCAAGAACGACTCCCTGTTAATCAGCGGTCCCAGCGGAGCAGGCAAAACAACACTGCTGAAGCTTTTGTACCTTTATGAAAAAGCATCGGCAGGGCAAATATTGGTTGACGGCCTGAATCTGGCGCGGATTTCCCGCAACCGTATACCCTTTTTAAGACGCAAGCTTGGAATAATATTTCAGGATTACAAGCTGATACCTACCAAAACCGTATTTGATAACGTTGCGATTGTTCTCGAAGCTATGGGGGAAAAAAGGCGCTTGATCCATAAAAAGGTAAAAAGCGTGCTCAGAACTGTCGGAATGGAGGAAAGAATCAACGCGTTTCCCCCGATTCTTTCCGGTGGCGAACAGCAAAGAGTCGCTGTTGCCAGAGCCGTTGTCGGCGATCCGATAATTATCCTGGCCGACGAACCTACCGGCAGCCTGGACTCAGATTCTGCCGATATAATCATTAAACTTCTTAAAAAATTCCACACTCGCGGCACTACGCTTGTCATCGCAACCCACGACAAAGAGTTGCTTGATAAAATTGGAGGCCGCATTGTCCAGTTGAAACAGGGCTGTTTGCAGCCTTTGGCGTAACTGCATACAAAGATATTTTGTATCTTGTGTTTAGCATTTTGTAATATAACAAGCTAATATATCTTAATATAATTAAAACAAAATACTAAATACTAAACACCAAAAACCTGATGAGTTCGCTTTTTTTGCAAGCGATTTAAGGGTAACCAAATATTTATGTTTATTCACTATAAACGTGCCATCCAGGACATTTTGGATCACAAGTTTTTGAATGCGGTGACCATCATTACCATTGCGATATCGATTCTTATTGTCAGCGCTTTTGCGCTTTTTTTTGTTAACGCCAGCGACATCATCAGTTCCTGGCAAAAAGGTATTCGAATCATGGCCTATCTGAGGCCGGATATCCCTCACGCCGACATTGCGACATTGAAATTGAAAATTCAAGATTTGTACGGGGTTCAGAATGTCAAATTCATATCAAAAGAAGAAGCCCTGCAAATGCTGAAAGACCAGATGAAACGGCAATCTTCACTCTTTGCCAATCTTAAGGAAAACCCGCTCCCGGATGCTTTTGCAATCCGCATGATACCAACATCTCAAAACCAGGAAAAAATTGAGGGCCTGGCAACCCGCTTAGAAGCGCTGCCCGAGATCAACGATGTCGAGTACGGTCACAAGTGGCTGGCACGATTTACGAATATCTTCAATCTGTTCAGATTGACCGGCTTCGCCCTGGGCGGCCTTTTCTCGGTGGCCGCTGTTTTTATCGTAGCCAATACGATCCGTCTTGTTCTCTATACTCGGCGCGAAGAAGTAGAAATCATGCGCCTGGTTGGTGCCACCGACAGCTTCATCAAGGCTCCTTTTTACATTGAAGGCATAATCCAGGGAGCTCTCGGTGGAACTATCGGCCTGGCTGCATTATTTATTACCTTTATGATTGTATCTTCAAATGTCCAACAGGGCTTTGCCTCCGACTATTTTACGATCAGATTTCTCTCTGTCAAGATTTACAGCGCAATTATATTTTGCAGTACGTGTGTTGGATGGTTTGGATGTTATCTTTCTCTCAAACAGTTTCTAAAGCATTAATACTTGTTGTCGCCACGCTCTTATTAATCCGGCATGCATCCGAAATTCAGGCTGCGCAACCCCAACCCCAAGTCGGAATCATAACCGCCGGCCTGCTGCACCTACGAACCGGACCGAGCCAGGACAACCCGTCTCTTAATATTCTCCGTAAAGGAACAAAGGTTGGAATTTTAGAACAAATCGACGACTGGCTCAAAATCTCATACAAGGGACAGATCGGTTATATTCGCAATCGAGAACAGTATATTCATATAATGGAAATAGAAATTTCGACGGAAAAGCAGCTAAATGCGGATCAAGTTAATGATATTAAACATATCAGAGAAAAAGCGGAAAATATTAGCCTGGAAATTAAAAAGGGCGAGACTGAAGTTCAGATGTTTACTAAAAAGGAATCAAACATTATCAACAATTTAAATCATATTGATCTTGCTCTGAACACCGCCAGAAAAAAGGCTTCGGAGTCAAGCACAGATCTGGTCACCCTTGAAAAACAGATTTCGGAAACCATTGCTGCATCTAAAGATCTGGTGAAAAAAATTGAAGAAAACGAATTATATGCAGCCAAAAGGCTGGTCTCACTATACAAATTGAACTGGCTGGGCCGCCTGAATGTTCTGGCTTCGGCCGAATCCCTCTTTAATCTTTTTCAACGAAAAAAAAACCTGGAACTAATTCTCTCACATGACCAGCATACCAGGGAAAACCTATTGAAAAATAAACTCGACCTTCAAATGCTGCTGGTCCGGATGAACACCCAAAAAAAGGAGAAGCTCTCTTTGGAAGATGATCTGGAAGAGCAAATCCAAATAATGGCTGCTAAGAGAGCACAACGTGCAAGCCTGCTGGATGATATTCGCAGCAAAAGAACTCTGGAAACAGCGGCGATTGAATCCTTGAAACAAGCAGCTAAAGATCTGAATACAATTATAAAATCTCTAAGTTCAGCAGCAGTACCCTCCGATCAGATAAAAAAAAAATCACCAAAAGACTTTACCTCTTTAAAAGGATTGCTTAATATGCCTGTAATGGGTAAAATAGTAAATTATTTTGGTCCTTACAAAAACAGCAAATTTAATGTGATAAATTTTCGCAGCGGTATCGTGATTCAAGCCGACAGGGGTGAACCGATTCGTGCGGTGTTTGGCGGCAAAATTCTTTTTGCCAGCTGGTTAAAAGGTTACGGCAATATGATAATTGTCGATCACGGAGACAATTATTATACGGTTTATGCCCATGCCGAAGAACTTTTCGCCTCCAAAGGCAATATTGTCGAAAAAGGCGAGGTGGTCGCCACGGTCGGGGATTCAGGTTCTTTGAGCGGCCCCAGCCTCCATTTTGAGGTACGCCATCACGGGAAACCTGTTGATCCGCTGGCATGGATAAAGAAAGGCTAAATAAAATCGTATGACGATTTTATAAGGAGAACTTATGAGTCTTAAGAAAAAACAAAACATCAGATTATATCTGGTGACGGCTATCGCTATTACCGTCGTAATTATAGGATCCGGTTTTTACAACAACCTTTCGGCAACTGCGGAAGAGACCTATAAAGGCCTTAAAATTTTTTCCGATGTCATTGAACTTGTTGAAAAAAACTATGTGGATGTTGTTGATACCAAACAACTGATCGAAAAGGCTATCCAGGGAATGGTCCAAAGCCTTGACCCCCACTCATCCCTGCTGCTGCCTGATGCGCTAGAAGAATTGCAGGTCGATACCCAGGGTGAATTCACCGGTATCGGCATCAGTATAACCATGCGCGACGGTTTCGTTACGGTAATTTCACCCATCGAGGGTACGCCGGCCTATAAAGCCGGTATCAAAGCCGGTGATAGAATCATTAAGGTGGATGGTGAATTGACCGCCGATTTACGGGAAGCGGTTAAAAAAATAAGGGGGCCCAAAGGGACTAAAGTTGTTGTTACAATCGCCCGCAAAGGTCTTGAGGAACCGCTGGAGTATAAACTGATCCGGGATGTTATCCCCATTGAAAGCGTTAAGTCTCTAAGCATAAAGCCCGGCTACGGATATATCTGGGTCACTAACTTCAGAGACAGCACAACCGAAGACATCGTTACGGCTTTGGAAAAATTAGAAGCCGGCGGCGCCCCTTTAAAAGGGCTGATTATGGATCTGCGTGACAATCCCGGCGGGCTGCTTGACCAGTCTATCAAAGTTGCGGATCTTTTCCTTGAAAAAGGGAAAATTCTCTCTATTGAAGGACGGTCTAAAAGAAACACAAGAATTTTCAACGCAAAACCTGATGACCCCCAACGCAGCTATCCTATGGTGGTATTGATTAACGGCGGAAGTGCCAGTGCTTCGGAAATCGTGGCCGGGGCCCTTCAGGATCAAAAGCGGGCACTGATTCTGGGTACAACTTCATTTGGCAAGGGTTCGGTCCAGACGGTAGAAACTTTGCGAGACGGTTACGGACTCAAATTAACCATTGCCAGATATTACACGCCCAACGGCCGGTCGATCCAGGCTAAGGGTATTGAACCGGATATCATTGTAAAACACCAACTCATCAAGGACCAGGCTTCGGAGGAAGATGAAGGCTTGACCAAAGAAAAAGATCTGAAAAATCATCTCGATGCAGAACCCCAAAGGGATAAAAACAATCGACCCAAGTCTGATAATAACAAGGACAGCAACAAAGACTCTGAGCTAAACGCTGCCAAATCAAAGTTTGGTCATCTTGAGCTTGAAAGACTCAAGTCCGACAACCAGGTAATGCGCGCGCTCGATATTCTTTTAAGTTATGAAATCTTCAAGGGCTTGAAAAGTTAAAGCAGCGATCGATCTCAGCTCACATGGCAAAACAAAAAGCGCGGCAGCAAAAGAAGAAAATAAAACGCCGGCCTCGAAAAAACGACAACCTGAAAACACATCTAAAACGAACATTTGCCGGACTATTTGTTCTGATTGTTTTGGTTGTGGCCGCCGGAGTTATCACCCATCATCTGATATTGCGCAAACAGCCGGTTCAGCCGGTCGGAATACACCCGGCTGCCTGGCCCCCCCAATTTGAGATTTATCCCGAAGAGAAGGTCAGCCCCCCTGAACCGACCCCTATACCTTTGCCCGTTTTACCCGGAAAATTACCCAAAGTCGCCATTATTATCGACGACATCGGATTTGACCGCAAGATGGCCGAAAAATTTCTCCAGCTTGATGCCGACCTAACGTTTTCGCTGCTGCCACACACCCTATCCCAAAAAAACTTTGCACGTAAAGTCAGCGAAAAGGGTCTTGATATTATGCTCCATCTGCCCATGGAGCCGCATGAATATCCCCAGGTCGATCCCGGCCCGGGAGCGCTTTTGACATCCATGTCTCCGGACGAACTTATCAGCCAGCTCAACAAAAATTTGGATGCCGTCCCCGGCATTAAAGGTGTCAACAACCATATGGGTTCAAAAATGACCGCGGTTTCCAGCCAAATTTACCAGATTTTTACCGTTTTAAAGCAAAGAGAGCTCTTTTTCATCGACAGCCGTACGACCCTCGATTCAATATGCAAGCCGTCGGCGCGCCTGTTTCAGATTCCTTTTGCCCAAAGGGATGTGTTTATCGATCATATCGTCGACCCTGATTTCATCCGCCGGCAGATCAACCAATTGATCCAAATCGCCCACAATCAAGGTGAAGCCGTCGGCATCGCCCACCCGCATATCGAAACGTATACGGTGCTGCGCACAATGCTGCCGGATCTGCAAAAAAAGGTGCAAATAGTGCCTGCGTCTCAGATAGTGCATCCCATCAGCTAAGTGTTTTTGTTTGACAGTATTTGGCACCCATTATATTTATAGAACTGACTTTCTGCATGCCTTATTTTTACTTCTACTGGAAATATCATGAAGCTGCGTATCTATCCTTTGATTAAAATTCTTGTGATTTTCTGCCTGATACTGTTTCCTTCAGGCAAAAAAGTAAAAGCCGAGGTTATCCGTATGCCGGTCTTTGCCGGCTCCTTTTATCCTGAAACGCGATCTGAGCTGGAAGAAAAGATTGACCGCCTGACCCGCCGGATAAAAACAGGCCAGGTGCAAAAGCCTCCGCATACTACCTTAAGGGCCCTGATTCTGCCCCATGCAGGCTACATCTATTCCGGGCAAACCGCGGCACACGCCTCACTGGTATTGAAAAAGAACCAGTTTGACAAAGTCATCGTAATAGCCCCGGACCACAGGGTCGGCCTTGTAAACGCGGCTGTCAGCGATGTCGTCGCCTATGAGACCCCTCTGGGCCTGATCAAGGTGCATGACGCTGCCGCAGGATTGCGCCGCAAATCGAACCTGTTTCAGGCCGTTCCCGAATCAGACCGCTCCGAGCACTCGATAGAAGTGGTGCTCCCCTTTCTGCAAACCTATCTTAAGGATTTCGAACTTATCCCCATCGTTGTGGGCCGCGGGGATATCGCCCGCATCACCGCTGAAATCGATCTGTTGCTGGATGAACGCACCCTGCTGGTGGCGAGTTCGGACCTGTCCCACTATCTGCCGTATGCCCAAGCCGCCGAGCGGGATCAAGCAACCATCGGGATGATTTTAAATTTAGATGTCGACAATCTGCTTGAACGTGATAATGCCGCCTGCGGCAAAATACCGATTTTGATGGCGATGAGTATGGCCCGACGATACGGCTGGCAGCCGCTGCTGCTCCACTATTCAAACAGCGGAGAGACTGCCGGAGATCAGCGGCGGGTAGTCGGCTATACTGCCATCGCCTTTTACGGAGGTTCAGCTATGCAAGGCAACCATGATTCTTCTCGGGATTTGAGTCAGCATCAGGGACAAACGCTGATAAAACTGGCCCGGCAGACCATATCGCAAAAACTCGAACACATTTCCGACAAAATCGATCCTGATTCCTTAAGAGATCCGGATTTTCAGGAAAGCCGCGGCACGTTCGTAACCCTCACTATTGACGGCCGGCTACGCGGCTGTATCGGCAGTTTAGAGACCACTGCATCAATTTTGGAAGGCGTCCGGCGCAACGCCGTCAACGCCGCTTTTCATGATCCCCGCTTTCCCGAGTTAAAGACCGAAGAGCTCGACAAAATAGAGATCGAAGTCAGTATTCTTACCGATCCGCAGCCCCTCGAATATCGCGGCGGCAAAGACCTGCTTTCCAAACTGCGCCCGCATGTGGACGGCGTTATTCTCCGCAAAGGATCGGCCGGCGCTACTTTTCTGCCTCAAGTCTGGGAACAGCTGCCCCGGCCTGAAAAGTTTCTGTCCCATCTATGCCGCAAAGCCGGCTTACCTGAAAATGAATGGGAAAAAGGTAAGCTGAAAATTTTGACCTACCAGGTTCAATATTTTGAAGAAGAAAACTGAACGCGCCGTAACGCGGGTAGTCATCGCCACGGGCATCTCCTCGGTGGTCACCCAGTTGTTGATTATCCGCGAATTCTTAGCCCAATTTCTGGGCAACGAGTTCATCATCGCCCTGATACTCTTTAACTGGCTGTTTTTAGGCGGGCTCGGCACCATTCTGGCTCACTGGATTACTCAGCGCTTTTGGCGCCCCACCATCAACCGGCTGGGCTGGCTTTCCCTGCTGCTGGCGGGATTACCGGCTGTCCAGATTCTGGCGATTCGCGAGCTGCGCGACGTATTTTTTATCCACGGTACATCCGTGGGCTTTTATCCCACCTTAGCCTATACGTTTTTTACGCTGGCGCCTTATTGTCTTGTGCTCGGCTTTGTGCTGCCCTACAGCTTGTTTGTCATCCGGACTGAAAGCCCTGATTTTACCGGCACACGTATTTATATCACCGATAACCTGGGTGACGTTTCCGGCGGGGCTCTGTTCTCCTTTGCCCTGGTTTATATGGTCACTCCCCTGCAAGCTGCCTTGCTGGCCAACTTACCGCTCCTGGCAGCAACATATCTACTCTTCGGGTTATCTTCCCACCGTCGCATCCTTGCAATCTTGGGCACGGGAATAACACTGGCCATAATTCTTTATTGTGTGTTTGCGGAACCGTCTTCCCTGGCACCGGCTGAAGGAAAGCTTGTTCATTATAGCGAATCCCGCTACGGCCGGATTGAAGTTCACCAGGATCAGGAGCAATCTACCCTGTTTATTGGCGGGATTCCGCTTTTTTCCAGTCAAAACCTGGTCATGGCCGAAGAGACCATCCATTACCCCCTGGCCCAGGTGCCCCAGGCCAAACAGATTCTGCTGATTTCCGCCCAGGGCGGTATGCTGGCACAACTGCATAAGTACCGGCCGGATGCGGTCGATTATGCGGAACTCGACCCCCAGGTTGCCGAAGTCCAGTTCCGCTTCGGCCTGATCAAAACCATTCCGGGTCTGAACGTCGTCCACCAGGACGGCCGCGCCTATCTGGCCCGGTCTGAAAAAAAATACGATGCCATTATCGTCAACTTAAGCGAACCGGACACCTTTCAAATCAACCGATTTTTTACCGACCGTTTTTTTGCGCTGGCCAGACGCAGGCTCGCCCCCCACGGAGTTTTGAGCTTTTCCATGCAGGGATTTGACAATTACCTGGCTGAACCTCAGCGCCAAAAACTCTCTTCTATTTACAACACCGTAACTCAGTATTTCGATCACGTTTTGCTGCTCCCCGGGCAAAAGATTATTTTTCTGTGCAGTTCCCGGCCGATTGAAACCGACATCCCGGCAAGCCTGAATCGCAAAGGAATTCACACCGCCTACATCAGCGGCTATTTCTACGGAAACCTGACCCCGGAAAGAATTTCACGCTTAAATGACATGTTGGACCCCGCCACCCCCCCCAACCGCGATGATTTTCCAATGCTGATGCGCCTGATGTTTTCACAGTGGTTTGCCAAATTTGACACCTCCCCGACCGGCTTCATTCTGGCCCTGACGGTGCTGTCGGCAATCTATCTGTTGCGGATAACCCGGGAAGAATATGTTCTATTCTCAACCGGTTGCATGGTGATGGGCAGCGAAGTTCTGGTAATCTTTGCATTTCAGATCTTTTTCGGTTATATTTATCTGCAGATCGGTTTGATTGTCACGGTTTTTCTGGCAGGCCTTTTGCCGGGCGCCTGGTACGGCCAGAGACTGCGCCTTCACCGAAATCGGGCGCTGATGTTGAGCGACGGCCTGCTGATAGCCCTGATAATACTTTTAATCCTGGCCTTAAAATACGGGGCCGATCGATTGCCGGTGGCCTTTTTTCTGGGTTTCGGTTTTACAGTTTCACTGGCCTGCGGCTTTCAATTTCCGTTAGCTCTATATTTGCGAGGCGGTGATGCTCCGGCGGTCACGCAAACCTTTTCCGCCGACCTCATGGGCGCAGCCTGCGGCACCCTGGTTACCAATGTGGTATTGATTCCCTATTTTGGAATTATCTGGGCGGCCGTCGCCTTGATCGGCCTGAAGCTTTCCAGCCTGATTGTAATAGCGACACGTCATGAAAAAACTTAACCGACGTCATTTTCTCTTTTGCAGCGCGGCGTACCTTGGCAGCGCCGCAACGGCTGAGGCCTTCTGGCCGCTCTCTATCACAAAGAGCGCTGTATCCGCTACCTCAGACATCCGCGGTAAAGTGTTCAAAGGTGATGCCCCGAAAAAAATGTGGAAGTGGTCCCATGAGGGTTTTTTGTACAAAAAACTGGACAACAACAAAGTAAGATGCGGTATCTGTCCCAACCACTGTATGCTGTCTCCGGGCGACCGCAGTGTTTGCCGCAGCAAGGTCAACATGGACGGCATCCTGTACACGCTGACGTACGGCAACCCCTGCAGCGTGAATATCGATCCCATCGAAAAGAAACCCCTGTTTCATTTCAAACCGCGCACCAAGGCTTTTTCCATTGCCACGACCGGCTGTAACTTTCGCTGCCTGAACTGTCAAAATTGGGAAATATCTCAGGCCAAACCCCATGAAGTCCGCCATCACGAGCTTTTACCGGCCGATGTGATCAATGCTGTGCTGCAAAACGATACCCCGTCGATTGCCTATACCTATTCCGAACCGATCACCTTTTTTGAATACATGCTCGACACTGCGCGCCTGGCCCGTGAAAGCGGGGTGCACAATTTGTTGATTTCAAACGGCTACATTAACCGCAAGCCGCTTTTAGAGCTCTGCAAGGTGCTGGACGGCGCCAATGTCAATCTTAAATCGCTCAGCGACGACATCTACCGCAAGCTAAACGGCGGCCGGCTGCAGCCGGTGCTCAACACCTTTAAAACGCTGCATGAGCAGGGTGTCCATTTTGAAATGACCAATCTGGTGGTTCCCGGATATGTTGATGACCCGGACATGGTTAAAAAGATGTGCCGATGGATCCTTGAAAATCTCGGCCCCAATTATCCGTTGCACTTTTTGCGGTTTTTTCCCAAATACAGACTCGACCGCCTGCCGCCTACCCCGCTTTCAACCCTGATCCGCTTCCGGCAGCTGGCCATGGATGAGGGCATTCGTTATGTCTATGTTGGCAATGCCTCCTATCGCGAGGGCAACAATACCTATTGTCATCATTGTAAAAAACTGTTGATCGAGCGTCTCGGATACATCGTCCCGACCTATAATCTGGACGGCGAGCGCTGCAAATATTGCCGGACCGTAATACCCGGCCGCTGGACCTAGACCGAACTGATATAAAGAATCCTGGCCCAGAGGACCAGGATTTGATTTCACCCCATAGGGGTGCACCTATCTCAAATGGAGTAAATTAAATTCCAAATAACAAATATCAAATACCAAACAAATAACAATGACCGAAATGGAGAAATTACAAATATCAAGTTGCAAATTACAAACTTTGGAATTTCCTTGAGATTTGGTGCTTGCAGTTTGGAATTTCCTTGGTATTTGCTTGCCCGCCGTCTTTTTGGCGGGGTGCTTGTAGTTTGGAGCTTGTTTGTTTTTTGCTTGCCCGCCGTTTTTTTGGCGGGGTGCTTGGAATTTGTGATTTTAGACACAAAACTCTAAGACAGAGCCGCATATCTCTGACCCCCGCAAAGCAGGGCAGGCTTGGCCCAAAGAACCAGGTTTTTCAGGGCAAAACAAAAAAGGATCCAAGGTTGAATTCGTGACTTTTTACGAGATCATCAAACCTTGATCAGGTCCCCATCCCGCAACATCTGCTAACTGCAACATCTTTTCGGAATGCCTCCATTGAAGAACTCTTTGATGATTCGCTTTGATCTATCTCGCTAAATCTGTTTCTTAGCACCGGACACTCTAAAAACAGGTTTAAACGCCTTTCGAAGTCCGCTTCCCGGTATTGCTCCAAAATTCTCTCTGTACTATTCATGGTTTTATCCTCCGTTGCCTCCAAAATGTTTGACGGTCAAATCTATAACCGAGCTGTCATTTAAAATTCGTTTGTGGCCCAGCCCTCTGGTAGTGTGCAGCACAACATTCTCTAGTTGTTCCGCAAGCTCTTTTGAGTCGATATAAGGAATAACAAGATCATTTATATCGTGAACAATGAGTATTTTAGGTGTAATTTCCTTTAACAGTTTGTGGGGATCGTCACGATGCATATTGTATCCAAACTTATGCTCAAACTCAGAAATCAGGTTTTGATATATCGGCTGGGGTACGCCGTGATGCGTGAAGGCCTTTTGCAAAACATCGTTAAGTTTAAGCGCCGGAGCAATAAGAACCGTTTCCAGGGAATGATTCTCTTTGGCCAACCCGTTGATTACAGCGGCCCCTCCCAAAGAATAGGCGATAACGCCCTTTATATTATTCCCATTGCTTGAACTTATAAAAGCTCTGACGGCATCGGTAAGCTCAAAATAACTACTTGTTGTGCCTTGAGATTCTCCGTGTCCGGGACCGTCAAATGTGAAAACGGCATACCCTGCCCGGATCAGCGGCTCAATAAAACCGTGCAGCTGGATCCCGCGCCCTGACCAACCATGCACCAGCAGAATACCCGGACCCCGGCCCCACTTCCAGCACTGTATCGTTTTATCATGCACCAATATTTCAAAAGCCGTGGCATGCTCAAGGTAACTCTGTTCCAAAGCGTTGATGCGATATTTGGCGGGTGTGAAAAAAGCCCTTTTTGTTAGTATTTTTGAAACTGTGGGAATATAGTTCCACAAGAAGTACAGGACTACGTGTTTAATTCTTTGCCTGACCCTATTCATACGAACGTTCGTGCTATGCGTTTGCGTATTTGCATATTTTTTGGTCATTTCTTCACTCCTAAAATAAAGTTAAAAATAAAACCTGCGGCAAAGAGATAATCTCCGGTGCAGATTCTTTAGCGGTAATTATTCAGAAGCCGATTCAATGCAATCTCTTTGCGTTTTTTTGTTTCAGAGTTGTTCAGCAATTTAAAATAAAGATGAAACCCGAGCATAAGCGAATAAAGGTCAAAGGCAAACTGTTGACAGTCAACATCTTTCCTGAAATCACCGGCGCTGATGGCCGCTTGAGCAATGCGGTCCAGGCAATCAATCCAGTCATTTTGTTGTTTCAAAAGACACTGTCTCACTTTTCCGGGACGGTCGCTATATTCTGTGCTTGCGGAAACAAAAATACAGCCTCCGGTCAATGCGGAGCTCCAGTTAATCCAGTTATCAACCAGTGTTTTGATTCTGGCAATACCGGCCTTTGTTTTCAAAGAAGGGAGAATGACGCTCTCCGAAAAAAGCCGGCCGGCGTAATTTAATATTTCGACCTGAAGATTCTCTTTTGATTGAAAATGAGCAAACAGTCCGCTTTTCGACATTTTGATAACTTTGGCGAGTGAGCCGATGCTTACGCACTCAAGGCCCAGCTGGCCGGCCATATCGAGTCCGGCTTCCAAAATAACAATTTTTGTCTCCTGCCCCTTTTTCATGACCCACAATATAGTACGAACGTTCGTTTTTGTCAAGCTTTTTTTAACCCTTTCGATCAGCCTGATTCGAGGAGAACTTTGAAAAATGATTTGAGGTGTGAAAATCTCGTCTTCCTGGTTTGCGGTTTTTTGCCCTCATTGATGCCATTCAGAAAGTCCAGAACTTCATCAGATGTCAGCTCTTGTAAATCTTTTTCACCGTTTTCGTAACAAAATCTTTCCAGGAGCTCTCTATAGGCTCTGATGGTGTTATCTCTGGAATTTGCCCGGTGATAATTTAACCAAAATGTAACCGCTTGTGAAACTTTCATAATTCCCTCCTTCTGTTATGAGGTTAATAAAAAAACCGTTGAAAAGTACAACGGTACCTAATAGTATCAAATAGAGCTGAAAAAACTGATGATTTTAACCCGTTGAGGAGGGAACTTACAGAATCAGAACGGCCACAGTGAAAGCAACAAAAGGTGGCGAATAAGGTTTGTGGAAACTGTAAAGAGGCTAATTGGGGCTGGTGATACGATTTGCATATCTCTTAAATATCAGCAGGTTATGATATCTGTTTTGATGGCAAGGTATCACAGGGGCAACTCTCAATATAAAAGCAATGAATAATCGTTTTTTCATAAACGCAGCGTTTCCCCAGCCGGATTAGCTTCCACGCGTTCCTTAACAAAAAATCAAAATAATTGCGGTTTTTAGCACTTCCATGCTATTAAAATATAATTCATAAAAACCACTTAAGGATTCCTGCATAAAGATATTTATTTCGACCATGATAGATAAATAAAGCCAAATTCAGGGAGCATACCCTATGTGATGTATAAAGGCTCATGCTTGGTATTTAAG
>JAQBHK010000411.1:0-39024 GCA_032127815.1 Desulfobacterales bacterium | reverse complement strand
ATGAAATCGTCTACGTCGAGGGTCGGCAGGGTAACATCCTTACCTTCGCCCTTCATAAAGTCAGACAAGGGAACCACATAGCCGTAACGGGAGTGTGTACCGATGAGATCGGAATCGTTAATCCAACCGTCATAGATGTTTTTACCGGACGCCCACTGGGTCTGAAGCTTTTCGATGACGTCACCTTCCTGAATCAGGTCATGGGAGACCTTGATACCGGTAATCTCTTCGAAGGCCTTGGCCAGCACCTTTGATTCATACTCATGGGTCGGGATGGTCTCGGAGACGACTTTTATATGCATCCCTTTAAAGGGTTTTGCCGCGTTCATGAACCATTCCATCTCTTTCATTTGTTCGGCTTTGGTTAGCGTAGACGGTTGAAACTCGTTGTCCACCCATTTCTTGGCGGCATCCATCTGCTGCGAAGACCAGCAGGGAACGCCGGAAAAAATAAGCGCAAAGACTACGATCCCGCAAAACAGTAATCTCTTCTTGTTCATTGTCGTTGCCTCCTTTCAAATCTGTTCGGTTAATCGCACACATCTTGCCGACTTAAGTTGTTCATTTGGTCTCCTCACCCCGGCGGGGAAATCGACGAGGCAAACCAGAGGCTCTGTTCGGTCAGCCCCATCTACTCGCGGTCGTTACCACCTCCTTTCAAAACGATTCGGGTCACCACACGCATTTTCCCGATTTTCATGTTTATTTTTTTGTCTCCTTTGAATCTCGGCCCAGGAGCCAAAATCGGCATCCTCTCTATCCCCAACGCATCACAAAAATAATCCAGCACACGCCAATGGCAAGCATGATCCAAAGGGTAAGATCGGTCAATCCGATCCATGCCATGAAAATATAGGCGCTGCCCAACAATCCTATAAAGAGCCGATCACCGGGTGTGGTAGGAATCGGCAGGAAACCGCGGCGTTCGACGGAAGGTGATACTGCCTGCCATATGGTCATGGCAACCAGTATCAGGAAAATGACGACAAAGAAAACTGCCGTCGGCAAGGTCCATTCCATCCATTGCAGAGTCAGATTCATTGTTGTTCCCTTTTACACACGTCCCATGGCGAAGCCCTTGGCCAAATAATTGCGTACGAACCAGATCACCAACATGCCCGGTATAATCGTGAGCATACCGGCCGCGGCCAGCAGGCCATAGTCAAGACCGGTCGCGCTGATTGTGCGTGTCATGATTGCCCCGATGGGTTTCGCATTCGTTACCGTCAGTGTTCGGGCCAAAAGCAGCTCGACCCAGGAAAACATAAAACAGAAAAAGGCCGTCACACCGACCCCGGCCCTGATCAGCGGGATAAAGATGGTAATAAAGAAGCGCGGAAAGCCGTACCCGTCGATAAATGCGGTTTCATCGATTTCACGGGGGACCCCGGACATGAAGCCTTCCAATATCCACACCGCCAACGGCACGTTGAACAGACAATGGGCAAGTGCCACCGCAATATGCGTATCCAACAGGCCGATGGTGGAATACAGCTGGAAAAAGGGGAGCGCGAAAACTGCCGCCGGCGCCATACGGTTGGTGAGCAACCAGAAAAACATGTGTTTGTCACCGAGGAACCGGTAGCGTGAAAAGGCGTAGGCGGCGGGCAGTGCCACGAACAACGAGATAACGGTGTTCATGGTGACAAAGATCATGGAATTGACATACCCCATGTACCAGGATGAATCCGTAAATATTTTCATATAGTTCTTAAATGTAATGCCTTTGGGGTACAGGGCGAAGGACGCGAGGATATCGGCGTTTGACCTCAAGGACATGTTGAGCATCCAGTAGATCGGAAGCAGCAGCAGCATTAAGTATATTATAAGGCCGATCGTTTTTTTCTTTACTTTCATACCTGCTCTCCTTTTCCGACTCTCTGAAGCGCCTGGTAAAATATGAAACTGAATAGCAGTACGATGACAAAGTAGATCAGCGAGAAGGCCCCGCCAGGTCCTAAGTCGAATTGCAAAAGGGCGATCTTGACCAGATAAATGGAGAGGAATGTGGTCGAATTACCGGGACCGCCGCCTGTCAGCACAAAGGGCTCAGCGTAGATCAGGAAACTGTCCATGAAGCGCAGTAAAAAGGCGATGGTGAGCACGCCGCGCATCTTCGGCAGCTGGATGTACCAGAATATCGACCAGGCCGATGCGCCGTCGATCTTGGCCGCCTGGTAGTAAGCCTCGGGAATCGCGCGCAGCCCTGCATAGGCCAGCAGGGCAACCAGCGGGGTCCAATGCCAGACTTCCATCAGCATCAGGGTTATCCAGGCATCCAGTGGCCGGGCGGTATGATCGAATGCTACGAATTTGTTGACGGCGGCCCCGAATAAACCGATATCCGGTCGTGTAAAGATGATCCAAATGGTCCCGATCGTATTCCAGGGAACGAGCAGAGGTATCGCAATTGTAACCAGACAGGCGGAAGCTGCCCAACCACGTTTGGGCATTGCCAGGGCAATAAGTATGCCAAGCGGCATCTCGATCAACAGCACGAGCCCGGAGAACAGGAATTGACGCCATAGGGCGTCGTGCAGGCGCTTGTCGGCCAACATTTCCTTGAACCACTCGGTGCCGACGAAGACGCTCTGGCCCGGCCCCCAGATGTCCTGGAGCGAATAATTGACCACGGTCATCAGAGGAATGATGGCGCTGAAGGCAACGATGATAAAAACCGGTAGAACCAGAAACCAGGCCTTATTGTCTTCCCACTTTTCCATAGAAAAACTCCTTGCTAACTAGTGTCCATTTGCGAATCCAAAATGGACACTAGCTAATCAGCCACCCGTCGGCAAACAGCTTGATCTTTTGCGGCGGGAAAACAAGCCAAACCCTGCCTTCGGAAATCGGCGTGTCTACCGGCAGTCTGGCCCGTAAGGTTTTGCCGGCCATTTTAAGCACCACAATCATGTAACTGCCCCGATCTTCAATAGCCTGAACCTGCGCCGGCACGCCGCTTTCCACCGGCTCCGAGCTCAATTCCAGATACATCGGCCGAATCCCTACCTCCAGTTTTCCCTGGGCCTTGCGTCCCTTTGCCGCCGTTTCCTCGTCCAATGTTATGCCGGCGCCATCAACTCGCGCCTCATTTCCGTCTAAAGTACACTCCAAAAAGTTCATCCCGGGACTGCCGATGAAATATCCCACGAAAGTATGTTCCGGGTTTTCAAAAAGCTCCTGGGGAGTACCGCTTTGTACGATTTCACCTTCATACATGACGACTACTTTGTCGGCAAAAGTTAAGGCTTCCACCTGATCGTGGGTGACATATATAAAGGTCAGCTTAAGCTGTTCGTGGATCTCTTTGAGTTTTCGCCGCAGGTCCCATTTCAGCTGCGGATCGATCACGGTCAGCGGTTCATCAAACAAAATGGCCGCCACATCACTGCGGACCAACCCCCGGCCCAACGAAACCTTCTGTTTGGCGTCGGCAGTCAACCCGGCCGCTCGCATTTCAAGAAAAGGGGTCAAGTCAAGGATTTCGGCTACCTCGTGTACCCGTTGGGTGATTTCGCTACTCTGAACGCCTCGATTTCGCAAAGGGAAGGCCAGATTTCCAAACACCGTCATGGTGTCGTACAAAACAGGAAACTGAAAGACCTGGGCAATGTTGCGTTTTTCCGGCGGCAATCCGGAGACGTCCTTACCGTTGTAAAACACCCGGCCGCTACTGGGGGTAAGCAACCCTGAAATGACGTTCAGTAATGTGGTTTTACCACAGCCTGAAGGTCCCAGCAGGGCATAGGCACCCCCATCCTCCCAAGTATTGTGAATCCGCTTTAAGGCATAATCCGACGCTTCTTTTGGGTTGCGTATATAGCTGTGAGAAATTTCATTTAACTCGATTTGTGCCATGACCGCCTCCTGGTTCAGCCTTTTTTAATAGTGTCCTGCAACGGTGCTGCCACCAGAACGCCGGCCTCATCGTACACAAAGAAACAACTCGGGTTGACATATATCGATATTTCGGCGCCGATCCTGAGAGGCTGAATCCCGGTTTCCTGAACCACCAGCCGAGCATTGTTGTAGCTGATATGAATGAACGTTTCCGACCCGCTTATCTCCGACAATTCCACTCTGGCCTGAATTTCGCTATCCTTCTCACTGGTCCTTGATAGAAAGAAACGATGGGAGCGTACACCGAATTTATAGTTCCCGGCCGGCAAGGATTTCATATGGCCATCTAATGGAATTTCTATATCATGCCCCAGTAGGGCCGTGCTCCCCTGGACGGTGCCGCTAATGTAGTTAATGGGTGGGTCGCTGAATATTTCGGCCACCTTGAGGGTCGTCGGGTTGTGGTACACTTTTGAAGTGGCGTCGGTTTGCAGAACGCGGCCCTCATCGATTACCACAATATTGCCTCCCAACATCAGGGCCTCGGTCGGTTCCGTAGTGGTGTACACGACGATCGCCCTGCGCTGCTTGAAAATCTCCTGAAGCTCAACCCGCAGCTCTTCGCGCAGTTTATAGTCCAGGTTCACCAAAGGCTCGTCCAGCAGAAGCAAATCGGCGTCTTTTACCAGGGCCCGGGCGATGGCGGTGCGCTGCTGCTGTCCGCCGGAAAGCTCGGAGGGCAAGCGCTTCAACAGACTCTCGAGGTGCAGTATTTCGGCGGTTTCGCGCACGCGCCGGTCTATTTCTTTTTTATTCAGTCCGCCTATCTTCAGAGGGGAGGCAATATTTTTAAAAACGGTTAAGGACGGGTAATTAATGAACTGCTGATAGACCATAGCGACACTGCGCTTGCGCACCGGGGTGCCGGTGACGTCATTACCGCCTACAAATATATTGCCGTGAGTTGGGCGATCCAGGCCGGCCATGATACGCAGCAGGGATGTCTTGCCGGAAAGTGTGCGGCCAAGTATCACATTGCGGGAACCGGATTCAAATTCAAGGCTGATATCTTTGAGATGGATTTCTCGGTTAACAATCTTGTCAATGTTTTGTAGTGACAAGCCCATTAACTGTCTCCCTATTCAAGAGTCTGAGTGTAACGGCGCATCCGGATGTTGTACAAGCCAGCAGATGCCTAACCATAGGCATCGATTATGCAAATTCACCGTATCATCCTTTAAATAATTTTCGCAAATGAAAATTTATATATTTATTGTTCTTTTTCCATCATGCCGGCTTAATTTTCTTTTCAACCTGAATCTCCGGAAAGAGACTCCATTATTCCGAATCTCGTGAAAATGGCGGCTGCGTTTGGCCAAGCCCGGGTTCGTATTGCGCTTATGGGTTTGCTGAAAACAATCGAACATCTGCGCTGTTGATAAGCTCGGTAAACACCGATGGCGGCGTCTGATCGGTAAACAGCGCATCAATCTCCGTGATGTTGCCAAGCCGCACCATGGCGTTACGGCCGAATTTGGTATGGTCGGCGACCAGAAACACTTTACGGGAATTATCGATAATGGCGCGTGCGACCATGACTTCTCGATAATCAAAATCGAGCAATGTTCCGTCCAGATCAATACCGCTAATCCCGATAACGCCGTAGTCAACACGAAACTGCTGAATAAAATCGATCGTTAGAGGCCCGATAATCCCACAATCGCGAGGCCTCACCAACCCGCCCGCCACAATGACCTCAAAATTTTCGTTCCTGCTCAAAATCGAGGCAACATTGAGATTGTTCGTAATCACCTTGAGGCGTTGGTGATCGGACAGTGCGTTGGCAACCTCCTCGGTTGTGGTTCCGATATTAAGAAAAAGCGAGGCGTGATCCGGGATATTTTCGGCGACCATCTGTGCAATTTTCTGTTTCTCTTTAAAACACAGCCCCTTACGTTTTGTATATTCGACGTTTTCGGTGCTGGTTGCTATGCCTGCTCCGCCGTGGTAGCGGTTAATCAACCCGTTTTCACTAAGAATATTTATATCACGCCGAATCGTCTGAGGCGTTACTCCGAACTCTTGTGCCAGATATTCGATCGTTACAAAACCGTTATTTTGAACCAGTTGTCGGATTTTATCGTGCCGTTGGCGCACCGGTCCAATCTTTCCATTATATCCGTCTGTTCTTGGGCTGTAATTGCCGTTGGTACCGGAAGATGTTTCACTTCTCTTGCTGTTTTCTGTCATCATGCTTCCTGCCTAAACTTATATGTCATAAATATTCGAAATAGAAAGCTAATGCCACAATGTGTTGTTAAAGGAATATTTATGGTGACAAAACAATTCAATTCTGCTAATAAATGCGTACAAACTTAATTTGCATGATTTTTTCGTTCACAAACCCTTAGCACCCTATGATGTTTTTCGCAAGTGAAATAAACAAATGGCCAAATTTAAGTATTTGAAGCCTGATATGTTGATCGTTTGCCAAGGAGGTGCCCCGTGAAGACCCAGGTGTTGATTCTCGGCGGCGGTGCTACCGGCACAGGCCTGGCAAGGGATTTGGCCCTGCGCGGTATCCACTGCGTTTTGGCAGAAAAACAGGACATTAACGCCGGTGCTTCGGGAGGCAACCAGGGGCTTTTACACAGCGGCGCCCGTTACATTGCCTCCGATCCGAGTGCAGCCGTGGAGTGCCAGCGAGAAGGCCGCCTGCTTAAAAAACTGGCGGCCCATTGTATTGAAGATACGGGCGGCCTGTTCGTGGCCGTAGCCGGTGATGATGAAAATTATATCGCAGATTTTCCTCAAAGGTGTGCCCAGCACGGAATTCCGGCCCTTTTCCTGGATATCAAAGATGCTCAGGAGATGGAGCCCGCCCTGTCGGATCAAACTATAGCCGCTTTCCACGTTGAAGATGCCACAATCGATCCTTTCAGACTCTCCCTTGGCAATATCGCCCACGCCCAACAACTGAGCACTCGCTTTCTGCGCTTCACGCAAGCAGTGGATTTCAAGATCATCAATGGTAAGATCCGGTCTGTTCTTCTGCTGAACAAAATGACCGGGAAGAAGATGTCCGTCGAACCTGAAATTATCGTTAATGCCTCAGGTGCATGGGCCAGTGAGGTTGCCGCCATGGCCGGAGTCCAAATAGACATGCTTTATTCCAAGGGCAGCATGCTAGTCACCAATACCCGGATCACCCAACGGGTCGTAAACAGGCTGCGTCACCCCACTGACGGAGATATACTTGTGCCCGGAGGGACCGTCTCCATTCTGGGCACCACTTCCGAGCGTACCGAATCACCTGACTTGTACTACCCTGAAATTCATGAAATCGACCATATTATCGACGAAGGTGCCGCTATGATACCCGAACTGGCGGCCACTAGATACATCCGTGCCTTCTGCGGTGTACGCCCTTTGTTGGGCAGCAGCAGCCAAAAGGCGCAAGGGGATGACGACCGGACGGTGAGCCGCGGATTCGCGCTGATCGATCACGCCCGGGAACCGGAAAAACTTGCCAATTTCATCACCATTACCAGCGGCAAGTTAACCACCTATCGCTTGATGGCCGAGAAAACAGCCGATCTGGTGTGTGAGCGCCTGGGGGTCCATGCGTCCTGCCGGACCCATCTGGAACCGTTGCCCAACACAGTGGATGCCCGCTGGACCGAACCCGGACTGGCGCCCAATATGTGGCTACGCGACAATGCGCCCAACGACGTGTTGCTCTGCGAATGTGAAATGGTACCGCAAAGCGTGGTCGAAGAGATCGTGGGCACTATACGCGAACTGGATGGCCGGCCTGGCTTTGAGGCGATCGGGCTGCGCAGCCGCATTGGCAAAGGCCCCTGTCAGGGAACTTTTTGCAGCCAGCGTTTGGCTGCCTACCTGTATGACCGGCAGCATTTGGATAATCGCCGGGGCCCCTCGGAACTGCGGGCCTTTTTGCGCGAACGCTGGCGCGGACAGCAGCCCCTGCTGTGGGATTTGCCGCTGGCCCAGGCCGAACTGCTGGAGGCCATGCATTGCGGGCTGTTCTGTCTTGAGTTGGAGGCCGAGGGGAAATAAGGCTGAAGGCTGGGAGAGGTTTACTTAAAAGATGAACATCAAACATCGAACATCCAACTCGCCAGAGGCGAGCAAGCACTTGTCCGCCGGATCGAATGGTGAATAAAAAAACGAATGAAATTAAATTGCGGAGCGGAGCGACATCATTATTCGATGTTCAACGTTGGACGTTCGATGTTCAGTCTGTGCGATATACGATTCACTGCTTTGAGCTCATGCATCATTAGTCGGTAATGCCATGAACACCTATAATAAAGAGACCACCTGCGATTTGATGATCATCGGTACCGGCATGGCCGGCATGGCCGCTACCCTGTTTGCCGCCCGACAAGGCATCGATACGGTGCAGGTGGGACTCATCGGCGAAATCGGATTTGCCAGCGGCTTAATAGATCTGCTCGGTGTGCATCCGGTGGCCCAGGGAAAGGTGCTGGACGATCCCTGGCAAGGCATCACCCGGCTCTGCCGGGACGAACCTTTGCATCCCTATGCTCTTGTCGATATTGCCTCGATCCGCGAGTCTTTCGATATTGTTTTGGCTTTTTTATTAACAAGCGGTTACCCGCATTTTACACTTTTACAAAGAAACATGGAGGTTCTAACCCCGGCCGGCACGCTAAAACCCACCTATGCCGTGCCGCACACCATGCGTCGCGGGCCTTCGGCTTTGGCGGATCGCTTATCGTGCCTGCTGGTGGACTTTGACGGCCTGAAAGGTTACAGTGCACGGCAAATCGCCTTGAGTCTGGCCGATCGCTGGCCGGAGCTGATTCCGGTACGCATCGGCTTCCCTGATGCCAAAGGCGAGTTGTACACCGAGCATATGGCGCGGGCGCTGGATGTCGCTGATAGTCGAGAAAAGCTCGTTGCCGCCATTCGTCCGCATATCGGCACGGCCGAGGTCGTCGGCTTGCCGGCCGTGCTTGGCATGTACCGCACCGTCCGCGTCATGGAAGATTTGCAGCAAGGATTGGGCGTACCTGTTTTTGAAATTCCCACCATGCTGCCGGCCGTCACCGGTTTGCGTTTGCGAGAGATCTTTGAGCAACGCTTACCGGCTATGGGAATCCGCCCCTTTTTCCAACAGCGTGTCATGGGCGCCCAGCGCCTGGCTGACGGGCGCTGGCGGTTTGACGTGGGGCGGGGGGCCGACATTGATTTTCGAATCACGGCACGCAGCGCCATCATGTGCAGCGGGCGTTTTTTCGGCAAAGGATTGCATGCCGACAGGCACGGTATTCGTGAAACCATTTTCGATTTGCCCGTCGTACAGCCCAAGGATCGCGCAGCCTGGCACCATAAGGATTTGCTGCACCGTGAGGGCCATCCGATCAACCGGGCCGGCGTGGCTGTGGACGGCCAATTCCATCCGGTGGATGCAAACGGACAAATGCTTTACCCCAATCTTTTTGCCGCGGGCTCCATTCTGGCCCACCAGGATTGGAAACGCCAGAAATGCGGCAGCGGATTGGCCATTGCCACAGCCTATGGGGCTGTCCGAGCGTGCGTGCGCATGCTGGGCTGAAGGGAAAATAAACATGTTCCTGACTTACTGTGCATATGGTGCCTTGATCATCTGCCTGGTCGGCATCGGGTATCGCATGGGGCGTTGGCTGGTTTTGCCGCTTGGGCCGGAGGCCGAAGATACCGCTTTGGCAAAGCGCGCTTTGGGCGCCCTCGGTGCTGTGGCCAAGGCGTTGTTGCAACCAAGGGGTCTGATCGTCCTTTTAAGAACCTTGCTTATGGAAGTGCTCCTGCAAATCCACATCCTGCGCCAGGATCCAAGACGCTGGGTCATGCACATAGCCCTGTTCTACGGCATGCTCTTGCTGCTGTTGATGCATGTCTTCGACGATCGGATCACGGCCCGCCTTTTTCCCGATTACGCCTCAACCCTCAATCCGTTCATGTTTTTGCGCAATCTGCTGGGTGTGCTGGTCATGGTTGGTGTGATAATTGCTTGGGTGCGTCGCCGGGCGAACCGGACGCTGCGTCGTACCATGCGCGGTGCGGATAGTTGGTTGTTGTTGTTGCTTTCCGGCATCATCCTCACCGGAGCGGCGCTGGAGGCGGTCCAGATCATTTCACCGACTCTGTTCGATGAAATGGTGGTCGACTACATGGACAGCGATGATCCAAAAGAGATCGCCCCCTTGAAGGCCTACTGGGCAGCCCAATTCGATGTGGCATTTGCACCGATGCCGTCTGCGAACGATCCCGAGCTGTTGGACGAAGGCCGCAGCCAGCATGAAGAGTATTGTGCGGCATGCCATTCGCGACCGGGTTCGGCCGTGCTCTCCTATCCTTTGGCCTTGGCCCTCAAGCCGTTTTCTGCGCGGATCACCGCTATCGGACTGGAGACAGCCTTAAGGTACGCCCACTATCTGATCGGCTGCCTGGCCCTGGCCCTGCTGCCGTTTAGCAAATCGTTTCATTTGGTGTCTACTCCGTTCAGCCTGGTGAGCCGCGCCTTGGGCAGCGCTGCCACCGATCGACCCGTGAACCGTCCGACCCGGCGTGCTTTGGGGCTGGACGCCTGCACCCATTGCGGGGTGTGTACGCTGCATTGCGCCGTGGGCCCGATTTTCCAAGTTATCCCCAATTCTGATATTTTGCCGTCTGAAAAGCTGCACAGCGTCGCCCGGATGGCGGCAGGTCGCAGCAATGCCCACGCCCAAGCACGTTTATCCGAGGGCAGCTTTATCTGCACTGACTGCGGTCGATGTACCGCATGGTGTCCGTCCGGCATCGATTTGCAGGATATGTGGGCGGCGTCAACATCTGATTTGAGTCGCAACGGCTATCCTCAGGCCCACGGCTGGATGCGTCGCCATTCAGCCCCCCAGTGGGCGGAGATCCTCAAGACGTGCCCGGATACTTTGGGCACGCAGGTTCCATTACGCGCAACGCCTTTGCGGCTCACAGACAATCCAAACACTTTTTGGGCCTGTGTCCAGTGCTCCACCTGCACCAATGTGTGTCCTGTCGTCGCCGTCTCGGAAGATCCTCAGCGCGATTTGGAGCTGACCCCCCAGCAGGTAATGAACCTGATGCGCCTGCAGCTCAAAGAGACGGCCATCGGCAGCCGCATGGTCTGGGATTGCGTGACTTGCTACAAGTGCCAGGAACATTGTCCCCAAGGGGTTCGTGTGGCCGATGTGCTCTACGAGTTGCGCAACGAGGCCTGCCGGCGCCTGACCCCTGCCGTACAGGCCTCGGACCCCGGTTTTGAACAACATATCTTGGCAACCGATTTGGGAGCACAAAAAAATGGAGCCTAACCGCATGGCCAAATTGCGCTACCTGTACTTCCCCGGTTGCAAAATAAAACCGTTTCTGCCAGAGTATGATCGCGCTACGCGGGCCGTGCTGTCGGCCCTTGATGTCAGGTTGGAGGAGACCGAGCTGAACTGCTGCGGCTACCCGGTGCGCCACGTAGATTTCACGGCAGCCATGCTCTCCGGCGCCCGCATCCTGGCCATGGCCGCCCGCAAGGGTTTGCCCGTGCTCACCCCCTGCAAATGCTGTTACGGCAACCTCAAGCATGCCCATTTTTGGATGCATCGCAATGCCGAACTGCGTGAACGGGTCAATGGTCTGCTTCAAGAGGACGGCCTGCAATGGTCCAAGGATGTGGTCGTTCGCCACTTGCTGACTGCCTTGGCAGAGGATCTGGGACTTGCGCATTTGCAGGCCCGAGTTAAACATCCGTTGCACGGCTACCGGGCGGCGGCGCACTACGGCTGCCATGCCCTCAGACCCGGTGATGTGACCCAATTCGACAACCCGCTGGCGCCGACCATTTTTGAATCCGTTGTCGCGGCCACCGGGGCAACTGTGGTTGAGTGGCCGCTGCGCCTGGATTGCTGCGGCTATCCGCTATGGGAGAAGAATAACCAATTGTCCCTGGCGCTCATGCAGCGAAAACTGGCCGATGCTAGTGAATCGGGCGCCCAGGCGCTGATTACAGCGTGTACTTACTGCCAGCTTCAGTTCGGACAGGTCCGCAGTGAACACCTGTCGGGCACGGCGGCTTACAGCGACCTGCCGGCCGTATCGGTGTCGCAGCTGTTGGGCGTTGCGCTCGGATTGCCGGACGAGGCGCTGGGGCAGACGGGCTTAACGCGATAACGTATCAGAGGAAAGGAGACAACTATGGGCGAATATATCGGTGCATTGGATTTGGGAACCACCAGCAACCGTTTTATCATTTTCGACCGGCGCGGCCGCATCGTCGGGGAGTATCAGAAGGAGCATGCGCAAATTTTTCCCCGGGCCGGCTGGGTGGAGCACGATCCTATGGAGATTTGGCTCAACACCGGCGAGGTCATCCGCCGGGCGTTGGGCAAAACCGGCTTGATTGGCAACAACATCGCGGCCATCGGTATCACCAACCAGCGTGAAACCACGGTCATGTGGGACAAACGCACCGGCCGGCCGTATATGAACGCCATTGTCTGGCAGTGTACCCGCACCGATGAAATCTGCCGCAATTTGACCAAAGAGGGAGGCCAGGATCGCTTTCGGGCCAAAACGGGCCTGCCCGTCGCCACTTATTTTTCCGGTCCCAAAGTGCGCTGGATTTTAGAAAATGTCGAGGCTGCTAGCTATGGTGCTGAAACGGGTGACGCCCTGTTCGGCACCATCGAGACCTGGATTATCTGGTGGCTCACCGGCGGCCCGGATGGCGGTGCGCATGTTACGGACGTGACCAACGCCAGCCGCACATTGTTGATGGATTTGCACACCCTCGCCTGGGATGAAAAGATTTGTAAAACCCTCAATATTCCGGCCCAGATATTACCCCGCATCGTACCCTCCATCGACTCCGACACATGGGGCACCACCCGCAAGGATGGCCCCCTCGGTGGTGAAGTGCCGGTGTGCGGGGCGCTGGGAGATCAGCAGGCCGCATTGGTCGGGCAAGCCTGCTTCGAAGTTGGAGAAGCAAAGAACACGTATGGCACAGGATGTTTTTTGCTGCTCAACACCGGCGAGGAGGCGGTGGCCAGTCGCCACGGCATGCTCACCACAGTCGGCTATCAGATGCGCGGGGAAAAGCCGATCTATTGCCTGGAAGGTTCCATCGCTATTGCCGGCGCCCTGGTGCAATGGCTGCGAGACAACCTCGGATTCATACGGCACGCGGCTGAAATCGAACCCCTGGCGCGCAATGTAGAGGACAATGGCGGCGCTTACATCGTACCGGCCTTTTCCGGTCTGTTTGCGCCCTACTGGCGCTCGGACGCACGGGGGGTAATCGTTGGGTTGACCCGCTTCATTAACCGCAACCATATTGCCCGCGCTGCCTTGGAAGCTGTTGCCTACCAGGCACTGGATGTGGTCGAGGCCATGCAGAAAGATTCCGGCGTCGCACTGAGCAGTCTGCGTGTGGATGGCGGCATGGTGGCCAATGAACTGCTGATGCAATTTCAGGCCGACGTTTTGGGCGTCCCGGTCGTGCGCCCGAAAATAACGGAAACCACCGCCTTAGGTGCCGCCTCGGCCGCTGCCCCTGGCCAGTGGTTTTGTGAGTGGTTGGGATGAACTAAAAAGCAATTGGGCCATGGACAAGACCTGGCAGCCACAGATGGCATCAGGGCAACGCGCTCAGGGCATCGCCGGTTGGAAAAAGGCCGTTGAGCGAACCTTAAACTGGATCGAATAAACCCATGCAATTTTCCTTTGCCACGGCAGGCCATATTGTCTTCGGTGCCGGTACGGTCGTCCAAGCAGGCGGAGAAGCTGCACACATGGGACATCGTGCACTCCTGGTCGCCCAGGAATTAATTGCCGAGAACTTTATTGAACCTAGGTTGAACCCTCTTTTGAACTTGTCGAGAGATATAGGGGCCGTTCGTGCAACAAGCGATTATTTGTTCGGGTTAAAATGGCTATTTCTCAGATTTTTCCAAGTTTAAATCATGAATATCAGGTACAGGATTGGTTCGCATCAATTGAGAAATATCGTCGATAATAAGGTAAAGAGACGGCACCAGAACCAACGTAATCAAGGTTGCAAACAGGATGCCGTACCCTAAGGAAAGGGCCATGGGAATCAAAAACCGGGCCTGGCGGGAGGTCTCAAAGATCATCGGCGACAGGCCGCCGAAAGTGGTCAGAGTGGTTAAAATAATCGGCCGAAAACGATGGATGCCGGCCTGGTGAACGGCGTCGCGCCGGCTCATTCCGGCCTTTTCTTTACGATTGGCAAAATCGATCAACACCAGTGAATCGTTGACCACCACCCCGCACAGCGCCACCACGCCGAACATGCTGAGCACGCTCAGGCTGTAGCCCATGATCAGATGCCCGAGCACGGCGCCCACAATGCCGAAGGGAATCGCCGCCATAATGATCATGGGCTGGATATAACTGTTCAACGGAACCGCCAGCATGGCAAAAATAACCACCAGCGCCGCCAATAGCCCTCGCATCAGGCTCTGCATGCTTTCGCGTTGGTCGGCCTGGCGACCTTCAAAACTGTAGCGCAAACCGGTATATTTCTTCTGCAAGGCCGGCAAGGCTTCGGATTTAAGCGACTCCAGCACCTGGCCGGCCTTGCTGCGGGGCTGAACGTCGGCTTCCACCGACACGATCCGGCGCCCGGCGCGGCGATTGATATCGGTGTAGGCCCGCCCCCGGTTTACGGTAACGGCCGCGCGCAAGGGAATCTCTTTGCCGGCCGGGGTCCGCAATATCATTTCTTCAAGATTAAACTCGGAACCCCGTTCGTCTTTGGGGAGCCTCACCATGACTTTGATTTCATTGCGCCCCCGCTGTTGCCGCAACGCCTCGGCGCCATAGTAAGCATGCCGGACCTGTCTGGCCACCTCCCGGGAACGTAATCCGAGACTGCGGGCTTCAGGCTTGACCTGGAAATCGATCTGCTGTTTGCCCGGCGCAAAACCGTCATCGATATCTTTGAGTTCCGGGTAAAATCTCATAGCCTCTGCCACGCCGGCCGCAGCCTTTTCCAGCAGATCGATATCTTTGTGGCTGAGTTCTATGGTAATGGCGGCGCCGCGGCCGGGTCCGCCGGCATCGGATTCGAATAAAAGCGCTTCCAATCCCGGAATAACCCCGACCCGTTCCCGCCAGCGTTCGGTTAGATTGGCCGTTGAAATCGGGCGCTTGTCCGGCGGTGTCAGGTAGATGCGAACCTCGGCCTTGTTGTCATTGATATTGGCAAAAATTCCTTCCATGAGTGTTGTTCCGCCGTTTTCAGCGACAACCTCCTGGGCCGCCCGGACCAGAATCTTTTGCACTTTTTCGGTTTTTTGAAAAGCGGTTCCAAACGGCAGCGTGGCCGTCACCAGGGCATAATCGGATTCGATCTTTGGAAAAAGCTCGAATCCCATGCGCCCGCTCTTCGCATAGCCGACCGTAATCATTAAAATAGCAATGCCCGCGGACAATGTCACATATCGCCAGCGCAGGGCCAACCCCAGCAAGGGACCGTATCGATGTATAACCAGACGGACAAAGGCGTCGCTGAATCGCTGCTGCCGGGCGTATATCCAGCCGAAAAATCCTTTGTGCGGCGGTTTCTGGTGGCCCACGTGGGCCGGAAGAATAAAAAAACATTCGATCAGCGAAATGGCGAACACGATGATCACGACCACCGGAATTTGTCTGAAAACCTTTCCCAGAATGCCGGGAACGAAGAACAAGGGCAAAAAAGCCACCATGTTGGTCAGTACGCTGAAAATAACCGGCATGGCGATTTCCCGGGTCCCTGAGATAGCGGCTTCCAACCAGGGAACACCGCGCTGGCGGTGATAATATACGTTTTCCCCGACCACGATGGCATCGTCCACCACGATACCTAAAGTCACGATAAACGCAAACATGGATACCATGTTAATGCTGACGTCCATGGCCGGTAACACTAAAAGGGAACCCAGAAAAGAGATGGGAATCCCCAGAGCGACCCAGAATGCGAGCCGGATTTCCAGAAATAATGCCAGCAAAATAAACACCAGCCCCAGTCCCATAAATCCGTTTTTGATCAGAAGGCCCATGCGCTGCCGATAAATATCCGAGCGATCGTTACGAAGAACAACCGCCAGGCCGGGGGGCAATTCCTGATTGACTTCAGCGACGACCTGTTTAGCGGCATTGGATACCGAAACAGGAGTTTGATCACCGACCCGGAAGACTTCGATCATCACGGTCGGTTTGCCGTTATATGTAGCGGCATTGTCGGTTTCTTCAAACCCGTCCTTAATATCGGCAATATCTTCAAGCAGAACCTGGGTGCCGTCGTTGGTCGTAATAATCGGAATCTTTCCGAATTCATGACCGTAATCCCTGCGCTCTTTGACTCGCACCAGGATATCGCCCCCCAAGGCCTTGACGGCGCCTCCGGGAAGCTCCATAGACGTCCGGCCGATGCGCTGGGCAACTTCCTCAAGCGTAAGGTTATGGGTTCTAAGTGTGTCCTGGGGGATTTCGACGCTGATCTCATAGTTGCGCACCCCGGTCAGCTCCACCTGGGTGATGCCCGGTTGCTGCAGCAGGCGATCCCGCAGGTATTCTGCATATTCACGCAAAACCCCCTCGCTCTGGTCGCCGTAAAGAGCCAGCGAAACGACATAACGTTTTCGCGAAACGATCACCACTTGCGGCTCTTCGGCTTCGTCGGGAAACGATGTAATCCGGTCCACCTCGCTCTGGATATCCTGGGCCAGCTTTTGCAGATTTTCGCCTTCGATCATCTCCACGGTAACCGTTCCGACCCCTTCCCTGGCAGATGCCCGAACTTCATTGACCCCTTCCAGCCCCTGGACGGCTTCTTCTATGGCCAAAATGATGCCTCTTTCCACTTCCTGGGGGCTGGCACCGGGGTAGGGCACGGTGATTTGGACCAGATCCAGCTCAAAATAAGGAAAAACCTCCTTTTTGATCCGGATGCCCATATATAATCCGCCCAACAGGAGCACCAGCATGACCAGGTTGGCCGTCACGGAATGCCCGGCCATCCAGACAATGGCCCCTTTCCTTTCGGAATCGTTTTGCGAAAGACTGCTCATATCACGTACGCATATCCAATTTAGTGGTTTTCATCCAATGTATTTGGATTTATTTACATTTTAGTTGTCGATGAAAAAATTTCATGAACCTGGCGAACCACCGACAAGCAACGCCATTCCTTGCACCGGTGCCGCCAAATCCGAGACGATCAGCCGTTCACCGGGTTTCAGTCCGTCTTGCAGCAGGACGAAGCCGGCATCACGCCAGAGCGGACGCACCTTCCGAATTTCCAATATCTGGTTTTCGCCGGCAATCCAGACGCTTGAATTGTCCCTGAAAGCCGGCCGCGGAATTTGAAACACGCTCTTTAGTTTACGCCCTTGGATTTCTACCCGCACGTACTCGCCGATTAAAAGCGGTACGCGCCCCTGGTTGGAAGCAGTCAAACCGAGCGGGTCCGGAACCTCCACCAGGATACGGGCCATGCGCCCTTCGGTTGCCAGATCTCCCAACAGCCGGACAACCGTCCCGCTGCATGCATGACCCTGGCTGTAAATAATGCGGGCTTTGGAGCCCGCATCGCCGGCCAGGCCGGGAATGTTAATCCATTCAGGGCGATCGACCGGTATGGACACCCTAACCCTGTAAGCATCGGTTCCCACCAGTTCGGCCAGCGGCTCCTGTGGTGCTACCTGGGATCCGAGGTCCACCGCTTTTGTGCGAACCATGGCATTGAACGGCGCCAGGATAAGGGTTCGGTCAAGATTGAGCGCTGCTGTCTTAAAGTCGGCTTCGGCCGCCGCCAGATCTGCTCTGGCTTTGTCCAGATGGGGTTTGCGCAGCGCCAGTTCCTTCTCCAGATCCTGCACCGGCTCGGCTCCTTTTAACAGTTCCCATTCGCGCTTGGCCACGTCCTGATGGCCCAGCTCCAGTTTCAGGGCGGATTCGGCAGCGGTCACCGCGCTCTGCTTGCGCGCCAGCGCCAGCTTGAAGTCCAGCGGGTCGATCCGGAGTATTTTCGTGTCTTTTTTTAATAACCCGCCTTCCGTAAATTCGGGATGAATTTCGACAACTTCTCCGGACACACGGGATTTTAGCACCACTTCGCGGGCAGGAATAACGGTCCCCATGGCCGTTACAACGATCTGATAGTCGGCAAGCGTTACCGGTTCGACCTGAACCGTCGGACTCAACCGGGCCAGCGGCTGTTTCCGGGTTCGGGGCGCACTGTTTTTCAGGTAAAATGCCGTACCGGCACCAACAGCGAGTATGATCAATGACAGCACAATCCTGACGATGGGGCGCGGCGTTTTAACCGGGCTCGGCTGTTTTTCGAAAAACATATTATTCTGTTTATTATCCGTCATTTTTGTACCTGTGTGATACTGGTTCTTGAACAAAAATTATATTCAATCATGGCGAACTCGTAAAAACTATATTTTCTCGCAAAGACGCTAAGGACGCCAAGAAAACAACATTTAATATTAACAAGTTAACTTTGCGCCCTTTGCGGCTTTGCGTGAGATTTTGACTTATTACGAAACCATCAATCATCAATAGACAATCGTCAATCGTCAATCGTCAAAGAGGTCAGCGATTCGGTCCAGGTTCCGCCCAGGGCGCGATGGAGGCTGATGCGAATCCCTATCAGGTTTGCCTGCTGCTTAATTAAATTCCTTTCAAGACCCTGAACTTTTAACAGCTGGGTCAGCACCGGCAGGTAATCGGTAAGCCCGTTACGATAGCGATTGCCGGCCTCTTCAAAAGCCTTACGCGCAGTTGCCGTTAAAGTTTCAAGCCGCTTAATGTACTCCCGCTGCTTCGCCTCGCTGACGAGTGCGTCTTCGACTTCTTTGATAGCCGTTAAAACCGCTTGCCGGTATGCGGACAGGTTTTCATCCGTGATCGCCAGCCGGCGGTCGACTTCGGCTGCCCGCCGTTTTCCGTCGAATATCGGTGCGGTCAGATTGCCCGCCAGGCTGAGCAGCCAATTATCGAAGAGTACATCCACATTCCCCGCGCCATAGTGGGCCCGTCCTGTCAGGCTGATCGCCGGCAGGCGGTTCGCACGCGCAGCCGCCACCTGCCAGTCCGCCGCCCGCAGGCGCATCCCGGCCGCCCGCAAATCCGGACGGGCCGCAAGAAGGTCGGCCGGCAGCCCGGTTGCCTGGATTTGAACCGGTTCCGGCAAGCCGGTCCGGCTGATCTTTACAAAAAACTGCGGCGGTTTTCCCAGCAAAAGTGCCAGTTCATGTCGCAAGAGCTGTTCTTCGGCTTCGATCAGCGGGATTTCAGCCATGACATCTTCAACAACTTGTTTTTGCTGATAAACATCCAGTGCCGACACCATCGATTTTCGAAACCTCAGTTCAATCAGTTCCAGGTATGTCCGGTTGGTTTGAAGCTGATGCTCCAGAAGCTGTTTTTGCATCCGCTGGGCAATAATGTTTATCCAGCGCCGGGTAACCTCAGCCGCCAGGGTCATCGCGGCCGTATTTAAATCTTCACGGGCGGCGCTTACATCCAGCAGGGCCGATTCCTGCCCGGACCGGATACGTCCCCACAAATCCAGTTCGTAGCTGCTTATGACCCCCAGAGAATAGTCTTCGCTCGATACGGATTGCCGGATGCCGTTAGCAGTCCGTTGACGCGCATAAGAAGCCCCGGCGGTACCGGACAGGTCCGGATAAAGTGCTGCGCCGGACTGAACGGCCAGGGCCCGGGCTTGGTTGAGTCGCGACCAGGCTTCCTTCAGGGTCAGGTTGTCTGACAGGGCCGCTGCGATCAGGGCATTGAGTTCCGGGTCGTCAAATTCTTCCCACCACCGCTGGAGCGGCTCGGACTGGCCCGTATAAAGAGAAAATTCCCCCGGCAACTCCCCGGCCGGCGACGGCCTGGATAGAGGTTTAAACGGCGCACAGGATGCAGCCAAAAGCAGAATGCCGATCAAACTGACAAGTTGAACTACCCGATGCTTCATAAGCCTTTGTTGGATTAGTTGGTTTTTGATCTGGAATTTATTATGTCTTTTTTTTAAAAATATCAACAAATTCTGCATTTGAAAAGCCATTCAATATGATATTGGCAGTGTTACAGTATTTATGCCCCCTCTGCCCTTACAGCACACATCTAAAATCGGAAAGAATGATACGCTCGTCGAAAATCCGCAACGGGCGTCTTTCTTAATTTCACTGTATTTACTTCATCATTGTGACATTTCAGGCATCCGGTAAAGTGCGGGTGAGAAGTTGGCGTACATTCCGGATCATTTTCAGGATCATGGCATTCAAGGCATTCTTCATCTTCGGTTACGCCTTCATGGTCTTCGGGATACAATTGTATCGAAGGCCCGTGAAAACCAAGATAATAACGATAGGTGCATCCGAAAATGATAAAAAGTAAAACAAATAAAACGGTCATTTTTAAAAACGACTTCATTTATCCTCCGTTTCAATTTTGCCGTCCTGGATGGGCAGTCGGGCATCCGCCAGCTTAATGATATCCGTGTCGTGTGTAGCAATAATCATGGTACATCCCTGATCGCGCCCCATACTGAACA
The DNA here is from genome assembly GCA_032127815.1 of Desulfobacterales bacterium. Taxonomy (GTDB): domain Bacteria; phylum Desulfobacterota; class Desulfobacteria; order Desulfobacterales; family UBA11574; genus Desulfatibia_A. Next base: position 18,569 of record JAQBHK010000411.1, on the reverse strand, counting down.
TAAGCCGGACAAGATCTCTGCCTGTGTCCGAATCCAGGCTTGCGGTAGGTTCATCCGCCAGAAGCACCCGGGGCGAATGGGCTATGGCCCGGGCCACAGAAACCCGTTGAACCTCTCCGCCGGAAAGTTCATATGGAAGTGCCGCCCCAGCGTCGGCAAGACCGATGTTTTCAAGCAGTTCACTGACTCGCTTTAACACAGCCTTTCTCTCAAAGCCATTCAGTTCCAAGGGAAAGGCGATGTTCTCAAAAATCGTCAAGTAGCTAAAAAGGTTGCCGTGTTGAAAAACGAACCCCAGGTTCTTGCGTTGAAAAAGACAAAGCGCTTTTTCGGATAGCGAATGAATGTCAACACCAAAACATGTTACCATTCCACTCTCCGGCCGTTCGAGTCCCCCGATGCAATTGAGCAGCGTGGTCTTGCCTGAACCCGATTTTCCGAATACCGCCACCTTGCTATTCTTTTCAAAGGTGAAGGTTACGTCGGACAGGGCCAAAACCCGGCCTCTTCCCGATCGATATTCCTTTGAAATCCCTTCGAGCTGTATCATGTTGTCAAACACTTCTTAAAATATCCGCTGCTTTTTTTCCGGCTATTAACCACGCCGGCCATATAGCAGACACCATGCTGAAAAAGAAAGCGAGCATCGGCGGTAGACATAAGGAATAAAATGTCAGTCTGGGAATGATAACCCCCGACACAACAAAATAACGATTATGTGATGTAAAATAAGCAAGATCTATTCCGGTGTGGCCCGTAATCAAAACCGCTAAACAACCTCCAAGAATGCCGACAATAGAGGCGGCAAGGTTCATCATGATCACTTCGATAAATATCAGGTATGCTATTTCCAGGGGGGTTACACCCATGGCTTTCATAATGCCGTATTCACGCAAGTTTTTAAAGATAAAGATGACAAAGGCACAGGCAATACCAATTGAAACTACGCCAAACACCAAAACCATAACGATGCCCATGGAGACATAATTCAAATCAATTAACTGCAGCAGGTCCGGCATCATTTCCTGCCACGACTTAAACTCGAGCGATTGCGGTAGTAATTGACGATACCTGCTAATGATCTGCTCCGGATCAATCCCTTGCTCTAAAAAAATGGCCGCCCGCCACGTTGCTGTTTTTACCGGTAGAATCTCAAAGGGGCAAAAAGCAATTCCTCGATCGAGATAGTCTATTGCGGTCTTATAGATCCCTGATACCATTAACTTAACCGGTTTTTTGCTAATGGCCGGACTAAAGTAAAGGATACTTCCTGTTTGAACGTCTAATTGTTTCGCTAAGGTGGAGCTTAAAAATATCGAATGCTCGTAATTTTGGATATATCTGCCCTGAATGGTTTTTTTCCAAATGGCAGCATGCTTTTGCTCGGCAACCGGATCGACAGCAACCATAGCAATGGTCTCAATATAATCTCCATTTGAAAGGGTGCCCGGTATCAGGCTGCGTTTGAGAACACCGGCGACGCCGTCTATTTTCAGGCTCTCCGGATTAAGGGGCTGTGGCAGAAGGTCGCCTGATATATGACCTGAATAAAGGCCGATGGAATTTTGGATCATGGCGTCGTTTACGCCGATTGCTAAAGCAGATAGAAAGATCAGGACCGCAACGGCGATGACCACCATTAACGCAAGGACCGCGGTAGAGCGCGCTGACCGCGAAAGAAACAGGTAGGCAGTTTTAATCCAAAATTTTAAATATCCAAATGACATATCTCGATATCAGACATCATCTGTTCTGCGCCGATTCTTTTCGAAAGAAACGCCATAGAAGGTTCAACAAAAGATTGATGGGTAGCGCCAAAAAGAGCGCTGAGTCCTTCATAAAGAAAGGCCCTGGCCGCCTTCACCGCTACGGATTTGGCATATGGCAGCTCTAACAGCAGGTTCTTATCTTTTGTGGTTTGCGGATTCGATGCCATTAAAGACTTCAAGCGGTTCCACTCATTATGATTTGCATCATGATAGAGAATGGAAGCCACATAATTGTGGCGCTTTTGGCGCAGGTCCGATGCCAGATCAACCATATCATCCATTATCTGGCATCCCATTCCGATTTGGTACAACGCTTCCAGTAAAAACGAAACGGTCTCTTTCCGAGAATTTTCTATAATCAAAGGTACGGCCCACGGGCATTGAAAAAGCAACCCGGTTTTATAATGGTGTATGGATTGAAGAATCTGCTCCGGTTGGAGTATTTTATGAATGCCGCCCTCTTCCGCAGCTTCCTGAGCACCGCTTTGTGTCAGCGCATGCAGTGAGGCAACACTGGCAGCCAAAACATCCTGGCTGTTATATTCATTATCCTGAAAGCCATTTAAAAGGATTTCAAAAAGAACGCGATCAGAAACCATGATATCGAGCACCGAGCGAAAGCGGGTCCCTTGCACGGGCAAATCGGTTTCAAGGGTTTTTTTGTATTCATCGTCCAGGATATTGTCACATCCTGTCACCAGGCCGCGTAAGCACTGGTTGATGGCGGCATATACTATTCGCCGCTGCTTGGCGATACCTGCTCGATGGTAAGAATAAAGAAACAGCGCCGAAAAAAAATTTTTATCCAGGGAGAAAAAATCATCCGCAGGATCGAGCAGGCTGATGCCGCTCCCCTTAAGAATGGCAGCGGCTTTTGTCCAGTATAACCGGAGACCGGAAGACAATTCTTCCTGCAGCATAGCCAGCGGACCCGTTGCCGTTAAATCTTTGGCTGGCCGTTGAATGTTTTCTGTTTTTTCAACAATGTCCATTATTTTAGCAGGTTAAGCTTCTGACTGATGAAAATGGCTATATATCCGAAATAGGTGCAAACATTCTTGGGTGGATTAAAACCTGCTTTCTCGATCAGCGCCGGCAGAACACCCCTAATATTTTCTCCGATCTGCGGTTGCATAAAAAACCAGCGCGAAACATGCGATACCAGCGCCCCCATCCAAGTAGTGGGGGTGTGCATGTCAGCAATAACCAGCCGGCCTTGAGGACGCAGAACTCGGAAGGCTTCCAAGAGAGATTTTTCTTTCAAATCAAGGGGAACATGGTGGAAAAAAAGGCTTGACACAACCGCATCAAAAGATGCGTTTTCAAAGGGCAGATCTTCGGCGGCCGCCACCTCAAAGCAACAGGCTTCGTTTTCGCGTTTTTTTCTGGCAACCTTAATCATCTTGGCCGCGGCGTCAATGCCCAGCGAAACCCCTCCGGCTTCAGCATCCAGTTGATCAGCGATCATCCGGGTTAAAACTCCGGTACCGCAGCCTAAATCAAGGACCCTGTCGGCCGGAGTCAGTTCAAGCAATGAAACAATATGGCGGTCATACTCGTTCTGCTTGCCGAGCATCAGGATCGGCTCCACAAAATCATAAATAAAGGCAGCATGGTCCAAGGTTCTGCCACGAGTTGGAATCGATTGAGTTTTCATATCTACACAATAGCCAAAAAGTAATTATGTGTAAATAAAAAATCTGATTGCGGCGTGACAGGCATGCTTGGAAAAGTAGTTGAAATTAAGCGACAGGATGAAACCAAAGGCCAGGTTTTGCATTGGTATAATCCAACATTCATGCCAGACCGAATAATTCTTGATCTTTTTTGAGTTGTATTAATGTTATAAAGTTTATTTCCAGTAAGTTAGATGAATATACAGGGTCGGGGGGACAGCAGGATTTCATAAAAAGGCTCAAACTGAGATCCAAATACGTTAATAGTATCACATTAGCGTGGAATCATTAGATATCTGGACGTTTGGCAAGATATCAACAGGCTGGCGGTCATCGTAAAAATATAAAATAGCCGCATTTTCCGAAACGACAATCTATTTCTTGATTAATTTTCGAATATGTCCTTCCTTCTATAAAATAAGGTATTCTGACTGGAGACCCATCAGGCAATTCTTTAACAACCAATATTTTATTTTCTACTTCCACATTAACAACCTCTTTGTAAATTTTTTTAAAACCAAACGCTGGTTTAGTTTTGCTTTTAACTTATTAAGTTCTCTAACAATTAATCATTTTTTTGTTTGCTGCTTCTGCTGGGAAAGTAGTTTCTCTACAGCCATGTCATGCTCAGGGGTATGATGGCAGAGGGCCTGATAGGCAGCAGAAAGTTCAAGCACTTCCTCCAAACTCCTTCCTTGTGAAAGATAGAATAGACGTTTTGCCAGACGGAGGATGTTTTGAGGTTGTTTTGCGATTTCAAAAGCGATTTCCGTGCAACGCTGAATAAGATTTTCTGGTGAGGTGACTTCGCTTACCAGGCCAATCCGCTGGGCTTCCTGCGCATCAATTATCCTGCATGTAAATGCAAGCTCACATGCTCTGGAAAATCCTATGATACGGGGCAGAAAAAATGCTCCGCCATCGCCGGGGATTAAACCAACAGAAACAAAGGTTTCCCCGAAACGGGCTTTTTCGCTGGCAATACGTATATCGCACATGCATGCTAAATCACAACCAGCCCCTATAGCGGGACCGTTGACTGCTGCTATAGTCGGAACATCCAGATAATAAAGCGCTAAAGGGATACGCTGGATTCCTTTGCGGTAGTTCTCGCGTAACTGTTCCGGATTTCCTGAGAACATGCCTTCCTTATTATGCATGTCCTTAACGTTTCCTCCGGCCGAAAAAGCTGAACCGGCACCGGTGACAATCAGGGCACTAATATCATTTTTGTTCTGAACCCTATTGCATACATCCACGATTTCATTAATGATTGTTTCACCTGTTATGGCATTTCGGATGTCGGGTCGATTTAGTGTTAAATGAGCAACAGATCCTTTTTCCTCGAAAAGTATTTCCTTATATTCCATAGATTAAAACTCCTTATTCAGGGATTATTCGTGGTAAAACTTTTTGCAAAAAGTTTTCATGAAAAGTCGATTTAAAATTTTCATGATTTTACGTTTTCGGGTATATTCCAATTTTTTGTCAAAGATCTATGAAACTTTAATCTTTCAGAATAATTCGAGCATCTACAACATTAAGGCCACTTTCATAGACAATAACGGGATTTAAATCCATCTCCTGTATATCAGGATATGCTTCGACAATTTCAGAACAGATTAACATTAACTCCGTAAGAGCTTTCTTATCACATGGAGGCTTTCCTCTGACACCATCCAGAATGGGAAAGGATTTTATCTCTTTTAACATCCTCTTGGAAGCTGCTGGCGATAGGGGAAGCACCCGGAAAGAAACATCCCGTAAAATTTCCACCAGTACACCTCCCAATCCGAACATAATAATCGGACCAAATTGGTCATCTATTTTTGTCCCTATGATCACTTCCACACCCTCTTTGGCCATGGGTGACACAAGGATTCCTCTTATGTCCGCTTTTTCATCGAATCTTTTTGCGTTATCGACAATCTCGTCAAAGGCTTTACGAACTTCGTCTTCTGTCCTTAGTTTGAGTTTAACCCCTCCCGCATCGCTCTTATGAAGAATATCCGGGGATACAATTTTCATTACAACCTCCCCGTCAATGTTTTTCGCAATGCTAACGGCTTCATCTGCTGTTTTTGCCAGATAATCATGAGAGACAGATGCACCGTGTAATTGTATAAGACTCTTGGCTTCATATTCCAGCAAGAAATTGCGGTTCTCTTCTTTGGCTCTGTTTATTATTTTCTCTCCTTTGGACTTTGTTTTGGCGCCCCAATTCATGATATATTTTGCTTTTGCATGATACCTGCCCAAATAATCTCCATGCTCTGCCAACAGGCTAATGCATTTGCATGCCACATCCAGAGAGTCGTAAACTGGAATGTTATAATATCGCAAAAGGTCAAGGGAATGGGGTTTCTTGGCGCTATAAAGGCTGTGGAGAATAATTGGTTTATTGTATTTTTTCACCATTTTTCCCATCATATGGGACGCATCTTCTTCCACTAATGCGAGACTTTTAGCAAAACGTATCCCATAGCCGCCAAAAAGACCCACGATTAAAAGCCCGCCTATGTTAGTATCTTTCATGATTATTTCAGCACATTCGGCAAAAATGGCCGGGTTAGAATCTGTGCCTCCAGCTACATCAACCGGATTTGGCACTGATGCTGTAAAGGGCAGAATCTTTTTCAATTTGGTTTGAGTCTTCTCGCTCAACATAGGGATATTTATCCCTAAATCGGTTAAAAGGTCAGCAGCAATGGTGGCATGGCCTCCTCCGTCGGCAAGAACGGCAACATTGTTGTTTTTAATAGGCGGAAGGCTTGAAAGGGTCTCCGCTGCAGGAAAAAGCTCATCCGAATTCTCAATCACAATAATTCCTGCTCGTTCAAAGGCTCCCTTAGCCACTTCCGACATACCAGCCAGGGCACCGGTATGTGAACCTGCTGATTTTTTGCCAATGGATGAACGACCGCTTTTGAGAAGGATGATCGGTTTTTCGAGAGTGGTCTTATACGCCTGTTGCAGGAATTTGCGACCATCTCTCATCCCCTCCACATACATTAATATGGCCTTTGTATCAGGGTCTTGCTGGAAAAACTCGAGATATTCGTGAAATTTGATGTCCGCCTCGTTTCCCACGCCTATGTAATATGAAATTCCTTTCCGGCTTTTGACACTCGCTTCTGTTATCAATGTCAGGGCCATGTTGCCGCTCTGGGTAAGAAGGGCAATATCCCCTTTGGGTACATCATGCAAACCTACAAGATTCAGATTGTTTTTCATGTTTATTATGCCGGATGTGTTTGGACCTATTAACCGGATATTGTTTTTTCTTGCCACTTCCACCATTTCTTCTTCTTTTTTTCTTCCCTCATCTCCGAGTTCTCCGAATCCGGCAGCAATAATAACAGCTCCATGAACACCCTTTTTACCGCAATCTTCCAAAATGGCCGGAATAGTCTGGGCGGGAGTAGTAATCAATACGATGTCAACCGGGTCCTCGATATCAGACACCTTCTTATAACACTTAAGGCCTAATATGCTTTTTTCTTTGGGGTTAACCGGATATATTTTTCCCTCAAATTTTTCATCCAGAAGCGTTTTAATGGCCTGGAAGCCTCTCTTGGTTTCACTCTTTGTTGCTCCAACAATGGCAACAGATTCAGCGTTCAAGATATTTTCAATAGACATTGTACTCCCTCCTGAATACTGGATACGGATATCTGCTTGTGCAGAAATAACAAATTAAAAAAGAAACAATAATTGAGTTACCAGGATCAAGGCTTTCTCTTTCTTTCCTCGAAATCCTTTAAAGATTCCTGCCTTTCTTTCGTAGAAACACAGGCCAAGCATGCCTCAATCTCAAAGTCCATTAAGGCCTCGAGACTCGCCTCCCCCTGTGCCATATGTAGACCCTTTTTAATCATTTTTAAAGAGAAAGCTGAATTACCGGCAATCTTCTTTGCCATTCCTTTGGCTGCGTCCATAAGTCGGTTCTGGGGAACGGCTTTGTTAACAAGCCCTATCCTCTCGGCCTCTTTTCCATCGATATATTCTGCTGTAAAAAGAAGTTCTTTACTTTTGCCAGGGCCGATCAGGTCCTGGATCAATCTCATGGCTCCACCTGTAACGGAGGATGTCACTTTGGCTTCCGGGGATCCGATCTGTGCTTCCTCCGCACAGATCCGAATATCACATGCAAGGGCCAATTCATATCCTGAGCCTAACGCATAACCGTTAATCGCGGCGATAGTTGGCTTTTCAAACCGGATGATTTTTCTCGATGTTTCCTGCAGCTCTAAAAGGTATTCGCGATATTCCTCTATATCCCTATCTTTTGATTCCTTTAAATCAGCTCCGGTAGAAAATGCCCGCCCCTCCCCGGTAATAATTAAAACTTTTATATCCAGGTCATTCTTGACATCTTCTAGTGCTACTTGAAAGTCGAGCCATAACTGCTTATTCATAGCGTTCAGAACTTTAGGCCTATTCAGTTTGATGGTCGCAATCCCTTCCTCTTTTTCATAAATGATGCACTCAAAATCCATTCTTATTTCCTCCATAAAAAGGATAGGAATTCCCTTTTTAAAGCAAAAAAACTGAGGTTGTTAAAGTTGTGTGACGGCTGGGAATGAGTAAGAACATATTGTGCTGCATCTGATGCGACAACAATTATCAGCCGGCTTCAGACAGACGAAATTAGAGTACCAAATAAAGATCGTATTGTCAAAACGGCATTTAGCTCCAAATCGGCTGAAAATAGCGGGTTTTGGATAATGAAAAAAGCAATGAAGAGAACGTTTCTCACCCCTGAATCATATCTTCAAGTAAACATCGCAAAGGTATCCTTGAATATACCGACATTCCAGTATGATTACCCTTGTATGAAGTACTCAGAGACAGAAAAACTTTATGATACCAAAACAATTCAAAACCTGGTATTATCGGTTAATTTGAATACAGGGATTCATACTGACTGATACTTTCAAATTCCTTGAAAAAAGCAATTTCCTATCCTTATACTTATGATATCGTCCTTGCTTTTTATAACAACCCTCTTTATTTCTTTGGTAATAATTTTAGCGACAACGAGGAACTATAATGCCAATTTTAAATGAATTAAAACATATCCCTCCCAACGTAAAAGCATATAGGCTCATGCTAAAATTATTCATAGAAAATAAAGATCTTACCGATATCATCGATACTTCAAAAACCATTCGCCAGGCAAAAAAAAGATTGAAGACCTGGGCCTTAGATATCCTTTCCGAAAACAAACAGGCCAATGCTTACTATCTCCGAAAAAAAATTGGCAAAAGCCAGCTCGATAAGCTGAGACCCAAAGATTATGCGGCCATTCGTATCCTGGATTATATCAAACATTCCGGCAGGCAATTCAAGGATCTTAATCACAAGGGCGAAATTGTGGAAAATGATCCCTTTGCCATTCTAATGCAATGTGCCCGCAAAGGGACTGGCGGAGCCACCCCTGCTTTTTTTTATGACATGATTCACCTGTTCAGACAGTTTTCAGGGCATATAGATCCTGCACCAAATAAATTGAAGATTTCATCATGGATGGACAGATATTCTTCAGGTCTTGATCCGGATATCATCCGGCAGCGGGAAAAAAATAAACTTCGGATACTGAAAATCATCATTAAAACAATTGATGAAAAAAAAACAAAAAGCAAACGGTTTAGATTTAAAAAAGGGATGTCACAGAAGGAAAAAATGACCCTTGCCAAAAAATGGTGGAACGATCATCAATTTCATCTCAAATTTGCAGTCAGAACCCCTGAAAACCTAAATGAAATGCTTGAGTTCTCCCTTGACAAGGAAACGATGGACAACCTGAAACAAGCTCAAAAAGTTGGAATGCCCTTCTTTGTCAACCCCTATTACCTGTCGCTTATTGACACCCATGCCTCTCCTGTTTCCTTGGGTGCGGATCTTGCCATCAGGCAATATATGATCTATTCAAAGGAACTGATCAATGAATTCGGCACTATTCATGCCTGGGAAAAAGAAGATGTTGTGGAGCCCGGAAAACCCAATGTTGCAGGCTGGATCATTCCAGATACCTGTATCCACAGACGATATCCCAACGTCGCCATATTAATTCCAAAAAGCATGGGCCGTGCCTGTGGCGGACTGTGTTCAATCTGCCAGAGAATGTATGGCTTTCAACAAGGTGATTTGAATTTTGACCTTGAAAAATTACAAGTCAAGAAATCATTTGACGAACGCTTGGAAGCCTCTATCAGCTATTTTGAAAATGACTCCCAGTTAAGGGACATTCTCATCACTGGCGGTGATTCTCTGATGAGCACCAATAAAACCCTTCGAAAAATTTTACAAAGCATTTATAATATGGCCAAAAGAAAACGCAGGGCCAATAGGAAAAGAAAAGATGGAGAAAAATACGCAGAGATCTTAAGGGTAAGACTGGGCACCAGGCTCCTGGTTTATCTTCCCATGAGAATTCAGGCTGGTCTTGTAAACATATTTGCCGAGTTCAAAGAAAAAGCTTCAAAAATAGGCATTCAGCAATTTGTTTTCCAGACCCATTTTGAATCTCCAATGGAGATAACTCCTGAAACAAGATTCTGTGTAGATCAGCTGAATAAAGCCGGGTGGATTGTAACCAACCAGCTGGTTTTCACATCGGCTGCGTCAAGAAGGGGGCATACGGCTAAACTCCGAAAAGTACTCAACGATATCGGGATTCTTCCCTATTATTCATTTACCGTTAAAGGATATATGGAAAATAGCCATCTTTTTTCACCCAATGCACGGTTGGTTCAGGAAGGCATGGAAGAAAAGAGTATCGGACTTCTGCCAGATACATTTTTTCCGGACCTAAGACAACTGTCTTTAAATGCAGAAAATATAGTTAATAACATCGACCGGTTGAGAACAGATGCTGACATCCCGTTCCTATCCTCTGACAGGAATGTCCTCAATCTTCCGGGGGTCGGCAAGAGTCTTACCTTCAGGACCATCGGCATTACCAATGACGGCAGAAGAATCCTTGAATTTGATCATGATGCCACAAGGGAGCATAGCCCAATGATAGAAAAGATAGGAAAAATCACCATCATTGAATCTAAAAGTCTCCATGATTATCTCCAGCAGCTTGACAATATGGGCGAAGATGTGAGCGAGTATGAATCAATTTATGGATATTCCTTAAGTGAAACAGAACCCAGGATCCCAATCTTTGAATATCCGGCCTATGACTATGATTTAACAAAAGAAATGACAAATCTGGATCTTCAGTTGACTTAAAAGAGATACCGTCATGGTCTCATCTGCATCTGTCAGCCATGAAAAGGGAAGCAAGATTAGTATTAGGTTCCCTTTAATAAAGGTCTGGATCAACAGAACCACCAACCATTGAGCAGTTAATAAGAGACCCAATAGTGCTGGGGATGGAGAACTACAGATGATGGTACAACCAGGGTTCTACGGGAGATGAGCACTATTGGGGATGAACGCCATGACTACACTGTTTTTATGCACCCCTTTTGGTCGGGCCAACAATTTCCAGCCTGGGGCCAAAGGATAATTTTTCATCTCGAACACCTCGGTTAACGTATTGTCGTAAACCATATCCCGATACCGTTTGCACAGGTTTCAGTGAAAAACTCAATGAAGATTCAGCTAAATCGATTGGAATTAAAGGATTTCTTGAGATCTGCAATTTATGACCGGCTTCGGTTCCGTTTTAAAACTTGCGATATCGCCAACATATCATGGCTTGGGCTGATTGTAGATACCTGGTACCTTCAATCGCAAATCCAAGTCACCCAACTATCGGAATTGATTGGGGTTCCGAATCTTCAATTCGAAACTTGTACTGCCTGCTATAATTCAGTAAATATCAAGGCTTCAAAATAGTTGTGATACTGTTCTGAGAATTGTACTGTAAAGTGAAGCTCCTACCCACCTCTTTATCCTGCCAAAGCAAGTGTAGCCGGGGCAATTTAGGTTCAAATTAATGCCATCTGCTGAGGTCTTACCGCTTCCAGGCGATCCACGTTGCGAAATCCTCTGGGCAGCTTGCGTCCCCGGCGACCCCGTTCACCCCTGAATTGTTCGATATTGCCGGGTTTCAGTGTCAGGTGGCGTTTCCCGGCATGGATGATAAGATGGCTTTCTGCCGGTAAAACAGCAAGTTCGGCCACGAATTCTTCCCTTAAAGCCACGCGTGACGGAGGTATCTGGATAATCTTGTTGCCTTTTCCCCGCGCCAGCAATGGAAGATGCTTGACCGCAAATACCAGCATCCGGCCTTCATTACTGACGGCAACCAGAAGGTCAGTATCGATATTATTTATCGGTACCGGTACAAACGGCCGCGACCCCGCAGGCAAGGATAATAAAGCTTTGCCGTTTCTGTTTTTGGTGTACAGCTCAGCCAGTTTACTGACAAACCCGTAACCCGCATCACTTGCCAGCAGCAACAGCCGGTCAGGCGCTCCCATAAGAACTGTCACAAAGGTTGCATCCGGCGGCGGATTTAAGCGGCCGCTCAACGGTTCGCCCTGACCTCTGGCCGACGCCAGGCCAAGCACGGGAATCGAATAGCTCCTGCCGGTAGAATCCAAAAAAGCCGCAAGCTGGTTGCTGCGGCCCAGGGCCGCTGCCTGGAATTGATCGCCTGATTTATAACTCAAATTAGCCGGGTCCACATCATGCCCCTTGGCAGTCCGAACCCAGCCGTTGCTGGACAAAACTACGGTGACCGGCTCCACCGGCACGATATCCGACTGGGAAAGAGCCTGGGCCTCTTCACGCTCAACTATGGGAGAGCGTCTTTGGTCGCCGTATTTTTCGGCATCTGCAATCAGTTCCTTGCGTATCAATGTTGTTAAGCGCGCATTTGAACCTAAGATTTTTTTCAGCTCATCCCGTTCGCGAGCCAGCTCATCCTGCTCGGACTTGATTTTTATTTCCTCTAATCTGGCCAGATGGCGCAGTTTCAGATCAAGAATGGCCTCAGCCTGTTCATCGGACAGGTTAAATCGCTGTATCAATACTGGTTTGGGGTGCTCCTGGCTGCGGATGATTTCGATCACCTCGTCGATATTGAGGTAAGCGATGAGTAAGCCTTCCAATAAATGCAGCCGGTTTTCTACTTTGTCCAGTCGATGCTGCAGGCGCCGGCGGACCGCATCTTTTCTATACGCCAGCCACTCTCGAAGTAAAACCGCCAACCCCTTGACTTGGGGACGGCCGTTGCTGCCGATGACGTTCATGTTCACCCGCAAAGTGCGTTCAAGATCTGTGGTGGCAAACAAATGCGCCATCAGCGCGTCGAAATCGATCCGGTTGGAGCGCGGCACGATAACAAGACGGGTGGGATCTTCGTGATCGGATTCATCGCGAAGGTCTACTACCATGGGCAGTTTTTTTGCGTTCATTTGTCCGGCAATTTGCTCCATAATCTTGGAGCCGGACGTCTGGTATGGCAGCGCTGTAATAACGATTTCCCCGTTTTCTCTTTCAAAAACAGCCCGCATCCTCAGCCTGCCGTTGCCCGTGCGATACATCTCTTTGATTTCACTGCGCGGAGTAATGATTTCCGCGCGGGTGGGAAAATCCGGTCCCTGGATGTGGGCGCACAGGGCCTCAATGTCTGCGTTGGGGTTATTGAGCAGTTCGACGCAGGCGTTGACAACTTCAACCAAATTGTGAGGCGGAATATCGGTCGCCATGCCGACGGCAATACCGGTGGTGCCGTTTAGCAGGATATTCGGCAGACGCGCGGGCAATATGGAAGGTTCATTAAGGGTGCCGTCAAAGTTAGGCAGCCAGTCTACGGTCCCTAAGCCAAGTTCAGTCAGTAATACCCCGGCATAAGCAGAGAGCCGGGATTCGGTATACCGCATGGCCGCAAATGACTTGGGATCGTCAGCAGATCCCCAGTTGCCCTGTCCATCCAGCAAAGGGTAGCGGTAGGCAAACGGCTGGGCCATTAAGACCATGGCTTCATAACAGGCCGAATCGCCGTGGGGGTGAAATTTACCCAACACGTCACCCACGGTCCGCGCTGACTTTTTATACTTGGAACCCGCCTTTAACCCCAGTTCCGACATGGCGTAGACAATACGCCGCTGCACCGGTTTTAAGCCGTCGCCGATATGGGGCAGCGCACGGTCTAAAATAACATACATGGAATATTCCAGGTAGGCCCGCTCCGAAAAGACCTCCAGGGGCAAATGCTCAACCTCTTCCAGGCTTAATGTCTCTGTTTCAGTCATTAGTTCCTTAGTTATGAATTTTGCGCTTTTTGCGGCAAAAATATTAAAAGCAATCACGAAAGCACGAAAGAAGGAAAACACGAAATTTTAATAATCTTTTTCATGTTTTCGTCCTTTCGTGTTTTCGTGGTAATCTTTTTCTTTTCCGGCTTACCAGGGTTAAGGTTTTGTACTAAGCTTACCTTTTTCTTCCAGCCATGTTCTGCGATCCGCAGCCCGCTTTTTAGCAAGCAGCATGTCCATCATGGACTCGGCCTTATCATCATGGTCGAGCGTAAGCCGCACCAGGCGCCGTGTATCCGGTGCCATGGTCGTCTCTCGCAGTTGCAAAGGATTCATTTCCCCCAGTCCTTTAAAACGCTGCACGTTAATTGCACCTTTGTTCTTTTTATTGTTTATCCGCTTTAAAATTCCCTGTTTTTCTTCTTCGTCCAGGGCATAATATACGTCTTTACCGGCATCAATGCGATACAGGGGCGGCATGGCAGCATAGATATGCCCGGCTTTTACCAGCGGGCGAAAATGGCGCATGAAAAGGGCGCAAATCAAGGTGGCTATATGCAATCCGTCAGAATCCGCGTCAGCTAAAATACAAATTTTGCCGTAACGCAAACCATTAAGGTTTTCAGACGCGGGATCGACACCGATTGCAACAGAAATGTCATGGATTTCATTGGAATTCAGTATCTCCGCAGAATCGACTTCCCAGGTATTTAAAATTTTCCCCCTCAGAGGCATAACCGCTTGAAACTGGCGGTCCCGGGCCTGTTTGGCAGATCCGCCGGCAGAATCTCCCTCCACCAGAAACAGTTCGCTGTGCAGCGGTTCCATGCCCACGCAATCCGCCAGCTTGCCCGGCAAAGCCGGACCGTTGGTGATTTTTTTCCGGGCGACTTTTTTGCTGGATCGCAAACGGTGCTGGGCGTTATTTATGGCCAGTGCGGCCAGTTTTTCACCGGCATTCGTGTGCTGATTCAGCCAGAGGCTGAAAGCATCCTTGACTCCCCCGGAAACAAAGGCCGCGCATTGCCGGGATCCAAGGCGCTCTTTGGTCTGTCCGGAGAACTGAGGATCCTGCATTCGCACGGACAACACATAACTGCAACGATCCCATATATCTTCCGGAGCGAGCTTGACACCTCTGGGGATTAAATTTCGGAAATCACAAAACTCACGGATGGCCGTTAACAACCCGCTGCGGAAACCATTTACATGGGTGCCGCCCAACGGCGTGTGGATCAGATTGACATAACTTTCCGTAACCGTATCGCCCCCTTCATGCAGCCAGACAACCGCCCAGTGCGCCAATTCATGATTGCCGTTAATCTCGCCGATAAAAGGCTCTTCCGGCAGCATGGCAAATCCCTGCAAACTATCAACCAGATAATTTTTAAGGCCGTCTTCAAAGTACCAGTTCTCGGATTCTCCGGAGTTTTCGTCTTTAAAATAAACCCACAGTCCCGGGCAGAGTACGGCTTTGGCCCGCAATGCGTGTTTTAATCGACGGGCGGAGAATCTGGGAGAATCGAAATACTTCGGATCCGGCCAAAAATGAACCGTGGTCCCTGTATTTCTAACACCGACAGGGCCCGTTTCTACCAGTTCACGGCATTTATCACCGTTTGCAAAGCCGATCTCATATTTTTTTCCGTCTCTTTTTATTTCCACATCCAACCGGGTCGACAGTGCGTTTACCACCGACACTCCCACACCATGCAACCCTCCGGAAAACTGATAATTTTTGTTGGAAAATTTTGCGCCGGCATGCAGTCGAGTCATAATTACTTCAACGCCGCTGACGCCTTCTTCGGGGTGGAGGTCAACCGGCATGCCTCTGCCGTTATCACTCACTTTGCAAGAACCGTCTTTGTATAGTGTAACGTCAATGCGGTCGGCAAAACCGGCAATGGCTTCATCCACGCTGTTGTCGACAACTTCATGCCCGAGATGGTTGGGTCTAATCGTATCCGTATACATTCCGGGTCTGCGCTTGACCGGGTCAAGGCCGCTTAGCACTTCAATCGATTCTGCCGTATAGTTGTTGTTGGTCATAAATAAACTTCTGTAATTGTAATGCAATTGGTTGAGAATTAATCTACGCTTCTCTATTAAGGCTAACTTGCCAACATTGTTTTATATCACAAGATAATGTGTTTTGAAAGAGTTTTGTACACAATATGTACAGTTTTCCTATTATCTTCGTTGTTTTTTGTGTTTTCGCAATTGCGTGCTTTTCCGCCTGCCAAAGTCTTGTACGGCGGACAGGCGTGATGAATATTTTTTGGTGGGCTCCGAAAATTACTGCTAAGTTGCCGGAAACGGCGTTAATGGAGAGAAGGTTGTGCAGATCTTACTCATCTTCCTTTTTCTTACCGGAAACAAACCCATATATTCCTCTTTTTGAAGGCGCGCAAATCCATTGTTGCAAATAATCAATTTCGGGTGTTTGGGGTAGTTCCAGCGCCGCCAAATCTCGCGACTTTCTCAAAGATAAAAAAGCGTTTGAAATCGGTTTTAAGCGCTCACCTTTTATGCCTTCCCTGCGCAAACCTATTAAATTAAGACGATAGTGGCGCACAGGCGTGCCGCCCACCAATGAAAACGGTAGAACATCTTTGCGAATCAATGCTCCCCCTGCCAGCATTGCCAAAGAACCAATTCTTACAAATTGATGGACCATTACTCCCGCGCCGAAAAAAACTTTATCATCGACCTCTACAAATCCCCCTAACCCTGTGTAAGAAGCAAAAATACACCCATCCCCAATGACACAGTCATGTCCAACATGAATACACGTCATAAAATAACAATTCGATCCAATCCGGGTTGACTCGCCTTCCCTGGTAGCTCGGTGGATCGTGCATGATTCCCTGAAAACATTGTCATTGCCGATTACAGTATATGTTTCTAAATTGATGTCAAAAGTGATATCCTGGGGTAAACCCCCAATGACGGCATAAGGATGCACGATATTATTCGATCCCATTTTCACAAAACTTCGAATAAATGCATGGGAATCTATCAAACAATTATCTCCGATTTCCACATGATCTTCAATAACGGCATATGCTCCAATTTTAACATCTTTGCCAATTTTGGCAGTCGAGGCGATCACGGCGGTTGGGTGAATTTCCATTTTTACCTTTCCAAAGAATATTTTCTTAATTATTAAGACAGGATCGACAGGATTCTCAGGATTTTTTTAACCTTTTCCACGCTCTGCGGGGCAGGCTGGAAAACGAGAAAGCCACAGATCCAATCAATCGTGCCTGTCTAGTGAAATTTCATCGATACCATATAATGGGAGATTGTCTTTATGCAAGGCAGAGTTTTGATGGAAACCCAATCGAGCCTGGAATCATGAGAACCGAAAAGTGCGGGCTGAAACTTTATCTTGATTTTCTAATCGTCGAAACATAAACCTTAACTGTAACATTATATTTCTTGCTGAAGGGTATCTAATGATGAGCAAATTTGAAGTTAGACTGTGTATTTTAGCGATTGTATTTGTGGCAATTTATATCGGCGCAATCGCGCTGACCATCCACTCAAGGGTAAGTACTGCCGAAAAGATCACGCGCATCGAGTCTGTGGCGCCTGCTCCGGGTGAAGGTCAGATGATGCTGGCGGAACTTTTGCTGCCGATGTTAATCCTTCTTACGGTTACGATCTGTTTTATAATCGTCAAAAAAAAAAGAGCCAAGATGGCACTTATACTTGAAGAAGCGAATGAAGAATTTCGATAAACTGCAGGGTGTTTCGATCCGTTAAAAAAAAATGGTGATTATAGTCTGGTGATAAGGTATGAGGATATCTCAAAAAAATCGGGCCATTGATATGTACCGAACTATTGCAGCTATCACCAGTCAGCAAACAGTTCCAGGATTTGGCGAGAGGTAGAATCATCTTCAGCGATCAATATTCTCATGGTACTTCACATTTTTGTTTTAGAAGTCTGGTTGAACCAATTTTTCGAGCACCTCAAACTGTTCATCAAGCTTTGAAATGAGCGAATTCACTCTAACCAAATCCCGGGCCTCACCAGCAACTTCGATTTGACATGCCATCTCTTGCAAGGCTACAGCACCAACGTTGGCGGATGCGCCTTTGAGTGAGTGTGCCTCTCTCTGAACCAAGGGTGCATCATCCTTGTCAAGAGCTTCTTTCAAAGCGGTAATCTTGCGGGGAACATCTTCCATAAACTCGCCAAGGATTTCATTAGCAAGCTCTTTGTCACCCATGAGACGATCCAAAAGACCGGCCTTGTCAAAGATATCTTGTACCGGGTCTATATCACTGACTATGGCTTCTTCTTGCTGAGAAGAGCCTTTTTTCGCTATCCACTTCTCAAGCATATCAGAAAGCTCCTGGGGCATAACCGGTTTTGAGAGGTAGTCGTCCATACCGGCTTTTAGACATTTTTCGCGATCACCTTTCATGGCATGGGCTGTCATGGCAATAACAGGCACCTTGTGATCAAGCACTTTCGATTCCGGTTTGCGGATCTCTCTGGTTGCCTCATATCCATCCATTTCCGGCATCTGACAATCCATCAGAACAATATCGTATGGGATCATTTCCAAAGCACTCACCGCTTCTTTGCCATTGGCAACAGCATCAGCACTGTATCCAAGTTTGCCAAGAATACTTATGGCCACCTTTTGGTTTATAATGTTGTCTTCAGCCAGCAAGATGTGAACCCTACGTTTTTGATCCTCTGTAAGAGAGTGCCGGGTAACAATTGCCGCAGGCCGATCCTTTTGCGCTTTCTTCTGCAGACCAGAAACAGCGGCAAGACAGTCGTAGAACTGTGACTGTTTGACCGGTTTGGTCAGATAGGCAGCAAAACCGATTTTCTCTAACCGCTTGGCATCTCCACGCTGACCCATGGAGGTCATCATGAC
>JAQBHK010000410.1:0-6951 GCA_032127815.1 Desulfobacterales bacterium | reverse complement strand
GGGGAGGTCATCGTCAGAAAAGAATTATTCCCCATTCTCGATGCCGTCGCCGATGGCATCGAAGGTTGCAGCAATGGTATTCTCATTATGGGTCATGCTGACAGCAGCCCGATTGGCGATAACAAAAATAACACGAACTGGGAACTTTCATTTTCAAGGGGACTTAGCGTTCTTGAATATTTTTTAAAACAAAAAAAGCTGGCCCCTGATCGCTTTTCGGTTGGAGGTTACGGTGCTTCCATGCCCATGTATCCAGACGATAGTCCGGAGCACCGTGTCTTAAACCGGAGGGTGGAGATAATTTTTAAACCCCTGTAGGAGGAACAGATGGCAGAAAAAGAAGCCGTAAAAGATACTGAAGATGTTCAGCCGCCCCCCAAATCCAAGCTTAAGCTAATCGTCTTAATAAGCACCGTTCTTCTTCTTGGTGTTGGTGGATTTTTTGGCTGGAAATGGTATGACGGAAGAAAAGCCCAGAAGGGAACGGCTCAAAAAGGCGAGGTCATGAACAGCATTTATCCTCTCAAATCGTTCATCGTCAATTTGACCGATAACAAAGGGGTCGGTAAAAGGTACTTGAAGGTTACGATGGAGGTAGAGGTCGCCGGGGAAGAACAGAAAGCGCTGGTGAACCATAATGTAGCACAGCTGAGAGATACTATCTTGCTAATGCTTTCCAGCCGGACCATAGAAGAGATTACCAGCATGGAAGCAAAACTTGAATTAAAACAAATGCTTTTAGCAAGAATGAACCAGGTTTTAGGTAAAAGCGTTATTCAAAGAGTTTATTTTACAGAGTTTGTAGTGCAATAGGAAAAGGTATGGCAAACGTTTTATCACAGGATGAAGTTGACTCTCTACTCGAGGGAATAAGTGAGGGAGCGGTTCAAACGGAAACCGATGTTCCTGACAGCGATGGAGAGATAAAGGCGCACGATTTTAGCATGCCGGCCGGCCCCGTTCATTTGAGGCTGCCTGCTATGGGAATAATCAACGAAAGATTTGTCGGCTTTTTAAGGACAAGGCTTCCCATGGTCAGCAGGTCGGTTATAGATGTAAATTTATCTTCTACCGAGTCGGTAAAATTCGGTGAATTCTGTCTTTCCATTCCGCTGCCGTCGAGCCTTAATATCTTTAAAATGGAACCTTTAAGAGGTTATTCTCTTCTGGTTGTGGAGGGGCCGCTGGTGTTTTCCTTTGTTGAAAGTTTCTTCGGAGGAAGGGGAGTAAGTCGTGCAAAACTTGAAGGCAGAGGTTTTACAGCAATTGAAACAAAGATCGTGCAGAAGATGGTCAAGATTGTCTTAGAGGACTTGCAGCAGGCCTGGGCAGACGTTCAAGAGGTCAATGCCACTTTCACTCGCTCGGAGATGGACCCGCAGTTTGCGGCAATTGTAACACCTGACGATGTGGTTATTGTAAATAAATTCATGATAGATCTTGAAAATGGTTCAGGCTCAATGACTATCTGTACTCCTTATACCAGTATTGAGCCGATAAAAAGCAAACTTCAAACCAGATTTCGCAGTGAAAGTATGGAGACCGATAAGACCTGGCGGGTGTATCTGGAGAAAAAAATATTGGAAATTGTGCTCGAATTAAGCTGTACCATGGGAAGAGCTACGATAAACAGCAAAGAACTCATGGAGATCAAGGTTAATGATATCATACCGCTGGATCAAAAAATAGGTACGGCGATTGATATAAATGTCGAGGGTCTTCCCAAATTCAGGGGTTATCCAGGATCTTGTAATAACAAAAAGGCCGTAAAAATAAGCGAAAAAATTGGTTAGGAGCAAGCTATGAGTCAAACAAAAAAAGAGAATAAAACGACAAACAACGGTGCTGGGCAGGAGAGTCAATACGGTCTGGATCTTATTTTAGATATTGATCTCAATGTCTCGGTGGAACTGGGTAAGGTCAAGATGCCGGTAAGGGACCTTCTGCAACTGGGGCAGGGGTCCATCGTTGAACTGGCCAAATCGGTGGGTGAGCCGCTTGATATATATGTAAACAACACATTGATTGCCAAGGGTGAAGTAGTAATTTTAGACGAAAAATTCGGCATTAGAGTGGCTGATATTATTAACCCGGTTGATCGGATTAAATCGTTGAGTTAATGAAAGCACAGGTGGCGTAGTGGAATTGGATTTAATAAATACCGGACTTAAGACGATGGCAATGCTTTTTATTGTGCTTGGTTTCTTGATACTGGTCCTCTATTTGGTGAGAAAGTTTATATTGCCGAAGGGAAAGGTCAAAGGAGATATTCTAATTACGGTTCTCTCAACGCTGTATCTGTCGTCCAAAGAGAGAGTCGAAGTTATAGAAATCTCAGGCCAAAAAATTGTTCTGGGTGTTACGCCCGGCAGCATCAGCTTTTTAACCAAACTAAGCGATATCAAACAAGACCATAGGGCTATCGATGGCAACTGATAAAAATACCGGACGATGGAATAGTGAGCACTGCAAAATTCTATTTCTTTTCATCCTTGTCCTGACAGTTTGTATGGGGTTGGCAGCAAATGTCCTGGCCGCCGATATATCTTTGCCTTCATTGCACATAGGCGTTGAGAAGGGAGGGGATCCGGGTGACGTTTCGGTTTTACTTCAGATTGTCTTTGTTTTAACTATTGTGGCCCTGGCGCCGGCTATTCTTATAATGATGACATCCTTTACCAGACTGGTTGTGGTTTTTTCTTTCCTGCGGCATGCACTCGGTACCCAGCAGACCCCTTCGAACCAAATTATTGCAGGTCTTGCGTTGTTTTTAACCTTTTTCATTATGATGCCTGTTTGGCAACAGATTAATACCCAGGCCCTGCGGCCGTATCTGGCGGAAGAAATCTCTCAGGAAACTGCGTTAAAGGCGGCTGAGAGTCCCATCAGGGATTTTATGTTCAAACAGACCCGCAAAAAAGATCTGATGCTGTTTGTCAGTATGGCCAAAATGGAAAAACCCAAAAATACGGAGGATATCCCTATCTCTATTTTAATCCCCGCTTTTGTCATCAGCGAGCTGAAAACCGCATTTATTATCGGGTTTGTTTTGTTTGTACCTTTTCTGGTCATAGATATGGTTGTGGCCAGCGTGCTGCTCAGCATGGGTATGATGATGCTTCCGCCGATTCTGGTGTCTCTGCCGTTTAAGCTGATGCTTTTTGTTTTGGTGGACGGCTGGCATTTGATTGTGGGATCACTTGTGAAAAGTTTTGGAGGTGGAGTAATATGACGCCTGAATTTGTTATCTCTTTTGCCCAGGAAGCCATTAAAGTTACGATCCTTGTCTCCATGCCCATGCTCGGGCTCGGGCTTGCCGTGGGTCTGGCGATAAGTATTTTTCAGGCGACGACCCAGATACAGGAAATGACCATGACATTTGTGCCCAAGATACTGATCGTATTGATGGCACTTTTATATTTTGCCAGCTGGATGCTGGAGCAGTTGATGCAGTTTACAATTACAATTATCGAACAGATTCCATTTTATATCAGGTAAAGGAGGCCGTTGTGGATCTGTGGGCCGTATCCCATCAAGAAGTTAAGGCGTTTTTGCTTGTATTGATAAGGGTAAGTACAATTTTACTTATGTTTCCCTTCTTTAACGCACGGGTGATACCGGTTTTGTCCAAAGCCGGCTTGGCAATGATTGTTACTATAATTCTCTTTCCGGTTTTGAATCATGAAATGGTTGCATTTCCTGAAACGATATTGGGGGTAATGCAGCTGATCATCGCCGAATTAATTATCGGCATAATTTTAGGTCTTCTGGTACAGGTGTTTTTCGAAGGAGTAAGGATGATGGGGCAGATGGTAGGTTTTCAGACAGGTTTTGCTATCTCTAACATCTTGGACCCCCAAAGTGGTGCTCAGATTTCAATTTTTTCAAACCTGGCATATCTTGTGGCTTTTACAATTTTCATTTTGTTAAACGGGCACCACATATTGCTTAATGCCGTCAGAGAGAGTTTTTCAATTCTACCTGCGGGATCCTTAAGTTTAAACAGTGAATTGCTTAAACAGCTTTTGCCTTTGTATGGTGAAATGTTTGCAATTTCCATAAAGATAGGGGCGCCGGCCATAGCGGCGCTCCTTTTTACCAAGGTGGCCTTCGGACTGATTACCAAGCTGATACCCCAGATGCACATTATGATTGTAGCATTCCCTGTCCAGATAGTCATCGGCCTTTTCTTTTTTGGTACATCCATGAATGTGCTTTTGGGATTCATGGAGAGATATCTTGGCGGCCTTGGTGCCTTGCTGGTTAATACGATGAGATTGTTGAAGGTATAGCAATGTCTGATGAGAATAATGAAGAAAAAACTGAAGAACCAACACCCAGAAAAAGGCAGGAACTCAGGGATAAGGGAGAGGTGGCCAAAAGCAGAGAGCTGCCTTCAGTGGCGGTGCTTTTGGCCAGTTTGATGACCTTAACCTTTTTTGGGTCTTTTATGTACTCCCAGATCCAGCTTGTTATGCAAGAGACATTGTCGCTGCCTATGCTGAATGATTTGAATGTTTCTGATTTTATCATATTTGCTCAAAAGATGACCACACGGTTTATATTGGCAATGAGTCCTTTGTTGGCGACTGTTTTTATTACAGCGATTATATCAAATATTATGCAGGTTGGGTTTGTACTGTCCGGCGAATCGATTACGCCTAAACTGTCAAAATTAGACCCCATAAAGGGCTTTACAAGGCTTTTTTCCAAACAGGCTCTTATGGAGCTGTGCAAGTCTTTATTAAAACTGGCCCTTATAAGTACTATTTCTTATTACACCATAAAAGCCGAGATGAAAGATGTTCACTTGCTGGGAGAAATGGAAGTGAAGGCGATTTGGGTTTATATACTCACTGTTTTTTTAAAAATATTTTTGCGGTGTACTCTGGCAATGGTCTTGGTGGTGGTCAGTGACTATGCCTTCCAGCGCTGGGAGTTTGAAAACAGGATCAAGATGAGCAAGCAGGAGATCAAGGATGAGCATAAAAAGGCCGAGGGTGATCCCCTGGTAAAATCAAGGATCAAAAGCATTCAGATGGAGATGGCCCGCAAGAGGATGATGCAATCCGTTCCGGAGGCGGATGTGGTTATCACCAACCCGGTCCGTTTAGCTGTGGCCCTCAAATACAATCCTGAAATGAACGCACCTAAAGTACTCGCAAAAGGGGCAGGGGAAGTTGCTAAAAAGATAAGAGATTTAGCCACAGAACATGATATCCCCATTCTGGAAAAAAGGGAACTTGCCCAGCACCTGTATAAGCTGGTCGAAATCGGCCAAGAAATACCGGCGGTCTTCTACCAGGCTGTGGCCGAGGTTTTGGCATATATTTATAGACTAAAAGGCAAGATTGGATTGTAAAATGGAAAAAGTTTTAAATCCAAACTCAGAGTTATCTAATATCAGTGAAATATTGACCGTGGTTGGAGTGATCTCTGTACTGGTGGTAATGATCATCCCTTTGCCGTCGATCATCCTGGATTTCCTTTTAGCTCTGAATATCACTATTGCGATCACAATTCTATTGGTTGCCATGTATACCTTGAAGCCTCTGGATTTTTTCGTATTCCCATCGCTGCTGCTGGTGACGACCCTTTTCCGGCTTTCTTTGAATGTGGCCTCAACAAGGTTGATACTTTTGCACGGCCATGAGGGCCCCCTGGCGGCCGGAAAGGTTATCAAATCTTTCGGCAGTTTTGTGGTTGGTGGAAATTACGTGGTCGGTATGATTGTCTTTATCATTCTGGTAATCATAAATTTTGTTGTTATCACCAAGGGTGCCACCAGGATCGCCGAGGTCGCCGCAAGGTTCACACTCGATGCCATGCCCGGCAAGCAGATGAGTATCGACGCCGATCTGAACGCCGGGATGATAGATGAAAAAGAAGCCAAAAGGCGCAGATTGCAGATCGCACGGGAGGCTGAATTTCATGGTTCCATGGATGGTGCCGTCAAATTTGTCAGGGGAGATGCCATTGCCGGCATTATAATTACTATTGTTAATATAACCGCCGGATTTATAATCGGCGTTTTCCAGAAAAACATGTCCATCATGGATGCGGCCCAGAATTATACGCTGTTGACTGTCGGCGACGGACTGGTGTCACAAATTCCGGCTCTCACCATATCGACTGCAGCCGGTATAGTTGTCAGCCGTGCGGCTTCAGAAGGAACCATGGGGAAAGATTTTGCCAAACAGTTCTTGAATTATCCCAGGGCAATTTATCTGGCAGCACTTACAGTCTTTCTTTTCGGTCTCATCCCCGGCTTGCCGCATATTTCGTTTATTGTGCTTTCGATTCTTATTGGGGGCAGCGTTTATGTCTGGGGCCAAAGAGAAGAGGCATTAAAAGAAAAGATGAGTAAAGACCAGGAGGTGAAACCGGTTGAAATGGGGCCGGAACCTGTAGAACACCTGCTAACGGTTGATCCTCTCGAACTGGAAGTAGGATACGGTCTCATTCCACTGGTAGATAAAGAACAGGGAGGAAAGTTTTTAGATAGGGTACGCTCGATCAGACGGCAGTTTGCGCTTGAGATGGGTATAGTTGTACCTCCGGTGCATATCAGGGACAATCTTCAACTGCATTCCTCCGAATACCAGGTTCTTTTAAAAGGTGTCAAAGTTGCCGGCGCAGAATTGATGGTGAATCATTATATGGCGATGGATCCCGGCGATAGTACGAGAAAAATTGAAGGGATCGAAACCACGGAGCCGGCATTTAACTTACCGGCAATCTGGATTCCGGCGGCTCAAAGGGAAGAGGCCAAGCTATCAGGGTATACGGTAGTGGATGATGTTACGATAATGGCCACCCATCTGACAGAAGTTCTGCGTAAGTATTCTGCCGAATTGTTGGGAAAGCAGGATGTCCAAAATTTGTTGGACAATTTAAGCCGGTCTTATCCCAAGGCTGTTGAAGAACTTGTCCCTAAACTTCTTTCTTTAG
>JAQBHK010000409.1:0-3171 GCA_032127815.1 Desulfobacterales bacterium | reverse complement strand
CCTGGCGTGATATTTTTACGTTAGAGACGCTCAATGACTTCCAGCAGGGCAGAAGCAAAGCAACTGCACATGCAGTCAGAGGACTTTCCCGTTATCTTTTTCGACAAAACCGTATTTCTATGCCCATAGAAAAGGTAGAGTATCGACTGCCGAAAATCTATGAAGACTATTTGGTCTATTATCAAAGAAGCCGTCAGGTTCCGTATCGACGGATTAAACAGATCCAAAGAGTCTTTGCGGCGATGCATGATTACCTGCAAAGACATAAAATCCATCTTTCAGCATTAAAGATTGATCAGATAGATGATTTTCTGGCAGAGTTTTTTGCCCCCTTTTCTCCGGCAACACGCAAATCCTATCGGTCCGTAATCCGGGGTTTTTTGAAATATCTGTATCACGAACGCAAAATCATAAAAAGAGACCTTGCCCCGCTGGTGGTTGGCGCCCCCATGTTCGCCCAGGCAAAACCTCCCACTTTTCTACGCCCCCATGAAGTGAAAAAACTGTTTGCCGGCGTAAAGCTTTGCACCGCCCTAGACATCCGAACCTATGCCACGCTTAATTTGGCATATACAATGGGACTTCGCCCGCAGGAGATATGCTCGATAACTCTGGACGATATATCCATGAGCTGTGGAGAGTTAAGGATCAAAGTACGAAAGAACAATAGCCCTGTCATACTGCCCATGCCCGAAGAAGTTGTCAAAGCCATCGCAGCTTACAGGATCGGTGCTAGGCCGGAAAGTGAGCATCGAACACTTTTTTTAAGTCTTAATCCTCCCTTTGGCCCCATCTCTGCAACAGTCCTTAATCATCATATCAAGACGCTTATGAGAAATGTTGACCTGCCTTCAACAACCTATTGGTTGCGACACACCTATGCTCAAAATCTTTTGGAGGCGGGTGTTTCTATATATGCCATCAAAGAGATGCTGGGCCATGACAGTATCGAAGCCTCCCGAAAATATCTTCAAGTTGACATTAAACTCATGCGAAAGGTGCTTTTTGATGAAACCCTTTAAAAGTTTTTTGGCACCACTGCTCTGCGAATATTTGATTCATCGCGAAAACCTGGGCTATGAGACCAAATCTACATTGTCATATCTTAAAACTTTTGACCGGTATGTAAGGGAAAAAAGGATTAAGGAAGGTTTACTACAGCCTTCATTTTTTCTTGAATTAAGATCCGATCTGAAAATAGAATCGCGATCGGTTAATACAGCTCTTTCTAATGTGCGAATGTTCTTTGAATTTCTGGTTCGCAGGGGTATTTATGAACACAACCCCTTACAGGATGTTCCACCCCTTCCGGAAGCATATTTTGTCCCGTTTGTTTTTTCCCCCGAACAAATTGATCAATTGCTTACGGCAGCTTGTAAAAGATTGCGTAAAACCGAATGCAGTTACTTAAAAGACCTGTCCCAGTACATGGCTATCGTGCTTATGGCGCGATGCGGGCTGCGGATCTCAGAACCCCTCCGAATGATGCGCCATCATTACCGGCAAGAGGAAAAGACACTTTGTATTGAAAAAACCAAATTTAAAAAGGACCGTCTGGTCCCCGTTCCCATGGCTGCGGCCACAGAAATTGAAAACTACCTGGCGGTGCGGGACTCCCTGCTTCGTAACGATCACAATCCATACCTTCTGGCAGGCTTTAACCAAAAAGGATTAAATCAAGAAACGCTTCGCCTGGGTTTTCACCGGGCAGTAAAAGATATTGGTCTTAACAAAACTAAACAAACAGTGGGCAACATCAACTTCGGTGCTCCTGTTCCCCATAGCCTAAGGCACTCATTTGCCATAAATACGTTAAAACAAATAAAAGATCGAGACGGATCCCGGCAACATGCGTTGCCAGTGCTGGCCATCTATATGGGGCACCGTAAATACCAATTCACCAGTGCTTATCTTAAAGTCTCGGATGCCAAGGATGTCATCGGATTAATTGAATTTGCCAAATCACAAAAGTTTGGAAAATGAAACTGTCAACTTGTATCTATCAGTTCTTCGACCAATATCTGCCTCGCATAAAAGGCAGCAGCCAGCAGACCATCAAGGCCTATCGGGATGCTTTTAGCGTGTTTTTGCCATTTACTGCTCAGTATCTTTCCATCAAGATCGCCTCTATCAGGCTCGAACACTTGACACCTGACTTAATCCTGGACTTTCTCGACCACCTGGAATCCGAACGCGATAATACCGCCAGAACACGCAATCACCGCTTGGCCACAATAAAATCTCTGGCCAAAATGATCCGGTTTATGTATCCGGAACACCGTGAAATTACCGAAAGGATACTGGGC
This sequence comes from Desulfobacterales bacterium, assembly GCA_032127815.1. Lineage (GTDB taxonomy): Bacteria > Desulfobacterota > Desulfobacteria > Desulfobacterales > UBA11574 > Desulfatibia_A. Next base: position 865 of record JAQBHK010000409.1, on the reverse strand, counting down.
ATCCCCAAAAAACGCACACAAAAACATCTCATCGGGTTTTTGTACCCGGAAGAAATCCTTAAGGTATTTGAAAGCGTTGACCTTACAAAAAAAGAAGGTTTTCGTGACTATACCATCCTGCACCTGCTCGAAGACTCAGGCGCCAGAGCCAGTGAAATCGCAACCCTTAACATCGACTATTTTGATCCTCAGCAAAAGACACTGGCCATCCTGGGTAAAGGCAATCGTTTTCGATTGATAGAACTAAACCCAAAAACCGTCCAACTCATCAAGCTTTATATCGTCAAATACCGTGTTAAACCAAAACCGCTGTATCAACACCGTTTGTTTATCAACCAACGTAAAACAGAACTTACCCGGCATGGTATTTATAGCATCTGTAAAAAATATCTCGTTAAGGCGTTGAGCCCTAAGCGACTGACGAATATCAATCCTGCACACAGCTTCAGGCATTCATGCGCAGTAAAAATGCTCTCTATGGGTCACGCACTGACTGATATAAAAAACCGCCTGGGCCATGAAAATGTCCAATCCACTATGGTTTATTTGCATATGGATCTTAAACGCCGGCGAGCGGTACAGAAGAAGTTTATCGAATATACCCAGTCCAATCTATCTCATGATACGAAAATAGAAGAGTTAATCGACTGGGAAAATAAGAAAGAAATTCTGGAATGGCTCGATAGCCTCTAAAGGGATAATACAGCCCAGAATAGACAAGAAGAGTTGTGTTTTATTGTAAATTGTTATGCTGCAAGTTTTTTAAACGATTTGCAATTTCTTTGATAAGTGATTGTTTTAAAAGCAAATGCAAACTTCCACGACTCAAGTCTGAATTTTGAATGCTTTTAGAGGGTTAGGTGGG
>JAQBHK010000408.1:0-11159 GCA_032127815.1 Desulfobacterales bacterium | reverse complement strand
TGAAGCTAACGCAGCGGCCAACGTCAGCGGATGCCTTGAAAGATGGTCTGGGCTTCAATGTATTCAACGCCACCGCTAACGCCGGCCATTTTCAAAATATCCTCGGCGGCTTCCTCGTGGATAATATCAACGACATCATCTATCGTGACGATTCCGACCAATATTTTATATTCATCGACGACAGGTACGGCCAGAAGATTATAATAAGCAACTATTTTAGCTAGTTCTTCCTGGCCCGTATCGGTCTGAACGCTTACCACTTCTGTGTTCAAGTTCACTAAAGAGCAGGGCTTTTTTTGCAACACTATCGAAATAGTCAAAAAAAGCTTTCTGCTAGTTTGGTGAAAGAAGCTGGAATAAGCCGGCCAGATCCGCCGGACGAAATCGTGCATGCTGCAATGCAGTTTTCTTGCAAAATGCATGATTTTACTTTTAAAACACCATCGATCTTTCCCCTATCCTTATTAACGTCTTGGTTTAAAAACAAATATTATCATTGGCACCAAATATGCTTAAGGATCTTATCATAAACCATATTTTCGACTTGTCCGCCTATATTTGTGCCTATGGCATTATCTTCGGCGGATTTATGGGAGGGAAAAAGATGCAACCGAAAGGGCAACAATTTATGCAGGCGGATAACAGAGATTATGAGATTCTACTCTATAATTCTACCCTGGAGCTTGATGATCAGGTTTTGGATGAATTTGCCCTGGCTAACAGTCCGGCCGCTTGCATCGAAAAAGCAACCAGCAGAACCTATGACCTTATTGCGATTTTTCATAACAATAGATTATTGAAAGAACGTTTCGCACTGGTTGAACTCTGTTCGATATTGAAAAAAAACTACCATTCCCGGCGTTTCCCGCTTTTATGTCTTCTTCCTTCTAAACATAGAGGCCTGTTGGAACAACTGCAAAATGTGCATGTAGAATATGCCGGGTTCTATGATCCGGGCGATCCTAATCTCAAAGAACATCTAACAGCCCTTCTGGCGAGACCATCTGAAGATTGTGCCATAGAAAAGATACTATCCGGGATATGTCCGCACATCAATTGTTTTCCCATCAGCCGGCATCAGGAAATGTTGTATTGCGGAGCATATCAGAACCGGTTGGTTTTAGGGCCCCATCGGTTAAAACATGCGTGTCAAACAATCAACCATAAAAATTGCCGGTATTTTAAATGCCCGAAACTTATTTAAAAAGAGTTAATAACAGAATTGCGGCCATGGGTATTTCGAAATCACGGCTGCATTCCCCTGCCCGCCTTGTTATTTTTGGGTTCGCAATTCTGATCCTGACGGGGACTCTCCTGTTGATGCTGCCTGTAGCTTCAACCGGCAACCCCCTTGGATTTTTAGACGCCCTGTTCACATCAACTTCGGCCGTTTGTGTTACCGGTCTTACGGTTGTAGATACGGGCAAAGCGTTTAGCGTATTCGGACAATTCATGATCTTGATCCTGATTCAGGCCGGAGGTCTCGGTATCATGACAGTATCGACGTTTTTTCTGTTGCTGGCAGGACGTCGCCCCGGCCTCACCGGTCAAACCATAATACAGGATACCTTTACCCACTCCGGAGAGCTTAGCCCTGTTTCTATCCTGAAAGAAGTGATGGTGTTTACATCTGTCATCGAAGGGATCGGAATACTCGTTATGTTCTTTTACTTTCTTCCGAAAAATGGGGCGCACAAGGCATTATTTACGGCGGTCTTTCATTCGATCAGCGCGTTTTGCAATGCCGGTTTTTCTCTTTTCCCGGATAGTTTTGCGGCCTATCGGGAAAGCTGGGCGTTGAATCTGATCGTCAGTTTTCTGATTGTGGCCGGCGGACTTGGATTTTTCGTCCTTTCCGAGCTTAAACGAAATTTTTCCTTCCAACGGAGAACGTGGTCGCGCCTCAGCCTTCACACAAAATTAGTGCTGTCCAGTACAGCCGTTTTGCTCACTTTGGGTACACTTTTAATACTCCTTATGGAATGGCATAACACCCTTGGGCCGTTGTCATGGCCGGCGCGCGTGTTGTCTTCTTTTTTTCAGGCTGTCAGTGCCAGGACCGCCGGGTTCAATACCCTGCCGATTGGGAATATGGCGAATGAAACCCTTTTTGTCCTTATCGTTTTAATGTTTATCGGCGCTTCTCCGGGCTCATGCGGGGGAGGCATTAAGACCACCAGCCTGGCGGCGCTATTCGTATTGGGGATCTCTCGACTGAGAGGGAAGGAATATCCCCAGATTTTCGGGCGTACGATTGCGGAAGCCAGCATCAAAAAGGCGGTCAGCGTTGTCATGCTCAGTACGATGGTGGTATGTGCCGGCATCATCGCCCTGCAGGTGACCGAGATTGGCGGGACGTCCCATTTGCAGAGCCGGGGTAAATTCCTGGAGCTGTTTTTTGAGGTGGTCAGTGCCTTTGGCACGGTAGGGCTCTCCACCGGAATTACGGGAGGGTTGTCTGCATTGGGCAAGATGATCATAACCGGCATCATGTTTGTGGGTCGCCTGGGCCCGCTGTTGATTGGCGTTGCCGTTAGTAGCGAGGCGCTATCACGATATTATTACGCTGAGGAAAGCATTATGGTCGGATGAGGTTAAACATGCAACAATTTGCTGTCATAGGGCTTGGAAACTTCGGATATTATCTGGCAACGCATCTTTATAAAAAAGGGCATGAGGTGTTGGCCATTGATAATGACTCCAATCGAATTCAGGAAATCAAGGAGAGCGTCAGCCGGGCTGTAGTAGCTGACGCGACTGAACGCAGAGCCATAGAGCCGCTGGGAATCAGCCGGATGGACGCTGCTGTGGTCTGTATCGGTTCGGTATTGAGCGACTCGATTCTTACGACTCTTAACCTGAAGGACATCGGCGTTCAAAAAGTGTACGCCAAAGCGGTATCGGAATCGCACGGCCGAATTCTCCATAAAATAGGGGCTCTGGAAATAATTTTTCCGGAAAAGGATATGGCCGTCTCTTTAGCCGAGCGGCTTCACAACCCCAATATTTTGGATTATTTGCCTTTCATAGAAGGGTACTCAATTGTTGAATTCGTGCCGCCGGATAGTTTTATCGGTAAAACCTTAGAAACTTTGGACCTTATCAATCAATATGGTGTCCAGGTTCTGGGCGTCAAAGAGCTTGTCCCGGAGCGTTTGAATATGATTCCGACGGGAGTCTTTGTTGTGAAAGACAGCGATATTCTGATCCTGTTGGGACCGAATGATGCACTCGAGGGGCTGCGCAAAGCGAGAACTTGAAGGAGCGTTTGAAGGCTTTGGGAGATGTGCGTGTAATCTTCTAGCGTGGATATCTCATGAATATTTTTGATAAGGAGATTTAAATGCCAGTCCGACTATTCCATATTTTCAGAAACAATCCTTTAGGAAGAGAAACGTTGCTCCAGTCGATTTGCTTTTGCGAAAAGGTGAAGGCCTCTCTTGTTATTTACATTCCCAGGCACCCGAAATTTTTGATGCATTTTGAAACCGACATGGTTCAGATTGATCTCGACGGTTCTTATCTGATATCACCGGATACCGCCCGGATGCATGCAAACGATCTGATTGAAAAACGAGGGTTAACAGCAAAATTTCTGAATTCTGATGACACCGGTGCGGCGGCGCTACCGGAAATACAACCAAAGTTCGATTTTATGACATGCCCCCGCAGCGTCAGCGATGTATCTTCCAAAACCGGCCTGGGCTACTTAGGCCCGAAGGTCAGGCGCCTCGTAGGGTCGGCACAATTTCCTGTCCTTCTAACCAGCCCGGTCTTTAAGGCATGGAACAGCATAGCGGTTTTTTTCGGAGGATCAGCAAATGCGGTTAAGGCGCTGAAATTGGGATTCCGTATCAGCAGAGTTTCCGGTTTGCCGGTCGATGTTTTTACCCAGACGGAAAATACATCCCGGGAATCATATAAAAAAGTTATTGAAAAAAATAATCTTGAAAAAGAAATGCGCCGGCGGGTAAACGCGTGGCATATATTTGAACAGAACAGTTTTGAAGAAAACCTTTATCAAGTACCGCACGATGCCCTTGTGGTGCTGGGTGCCTACGGCCACAGCCGTTTAAAAGAAATGGTTTTTGGAAGCAAATTGGAAAGGATTCAGTCTACCCTTCCCAATAATCTATTGATTGTGGGGCCAAATTATACGGAACCAAACACTTCTATTCCAGCATGGTTTTCCCATCTGTAAGGGATGCTTTAATGAAGCTTAAACTACCAATTCTGGGCTCATGAAACTACCGTTTAAACGGGGTGCGTAATGAACAATCATTATGGATGAATATCGGGATGGGTTTCTTAATATTACCCCTGCCGCACATCACCGGTAATGGCCTTCTTCGAAAATCCTCACCTCCTTTCAGGCCACCCCGATCCCGAGGGTAAGCCGGCCACCCCGCTATAAAATAAGGGTTTAATGCCATTTGTTGGAATAAAGGACAACCATTATGGTTCGGTAAGATCCCGGAACATGGATGGATTCCGGTTAGCATCTTTAGTGTTGCTTTGTTCAAAAGATAATTTTAAAGTCTATCCGCAAAGGAATGTGCCAAAGACACCAATTTGTCCGATTGGTCAAAGATGAATATAAAATTTTCTATCAAAACAAAGTTTTTCATTACCATTCTTATCCCGGCGCTGCTGCTGCTCTTTGTCATATATCTGGACTATGTCCATTTAAGTTCCTTGGGACGCAGTGCCGAACAGATTCTATCGAAAAATTACAGAACCATCCAGACCGCGCAGCAGATTCGGCAGTTGCTGGATGGAAACCGGAATCGCATTCTGACAGCGCTGTTTCATGGGGAGGTGACTTTTCGGGGGGCTCCGGCATCTGATAGGACGATGTTATCTCTTTTGATGATTTGTAAAGATAACATTACGGAGACGGGAGAGAAACAGATCATCGACAAATTATTCAGCAATCACAGGACGTATGAACCTGTTTATTTAAGTTTGACCACAAACCGCAGCCATCCCGTTGAAGTTGACCCGCAGTTCCACGAATTTCTTTCCCTGACTGCTGCCCTTATTTCCGATTTGAATGATTTGGTTTTGATTAACGAAAAAGCGATGGAAAACGCCGAGCAGCAAACCCGGCAAATCGCCCGAAAAGCCCTGCGGTATTCCATGGGTCTTCTTATCGCTGCAATCCTCTTTAGCATCGTTTTCAGTTACATCCTCTCCTCTAGAGTGTCGCGACCGCTGACGAAACTGGCCCGAAGTCTTGCGGTAATCAAGGAAGGCGAAGGGCAATACCCCCGCATACCCGCCACGTCTCATGATGAAATCGGATTCTTGATTTCGGAATTCAACCGCCTGTTCGAACGGTTGGAGATTTATGACCAACTCAGTGCGGACAAGCTTACGGCTGAAAAGTTAAAGGTCCGCCGGGCTGAAGAAGCCAAAGCACAGTTTGTTGCCGATATTTCCCACCAACTCAAAACACCGATGACATCGCTTGCGATGAGTGTGGGAATGCTTAATGAAAAAATAGACCGCCTGACGGAAGACAAACAGCAAAAGCTGCTGAAAACAGCCAGAGAAGACTGCTTCAGGCTTTCGGCGCTTATTAATGAACTGGTAGATATTGCGAAGCTTGATAGCAAGCTAAGTCCGAGAGCAAAGGAGCTGCTGGATATCGAAAGAGTTATTCACGAATGCCTCAGACCGCTTATAAATCAGGCTGAAGAAAGAAAAATCAACCTAAAGGTTGACATAGAAGCCGACCTTCCTCCCATAGCCATTGATTCTCTGCGATTTCCGTGGGTCATCACAAATCTAGTCGGCAATGCGATCCGATACACGAATCAGGAGGGCACGGTTAATCTGGCGGTAAATAGAGAAGGCCGTAGATTTTATTTCCAGTGTATTGATACAGGCACCGGCATTGAAGAAAAGTTTTTGCCGAAAATATTTGACCGCTTTACCCAGTTTTCCGAAAGGGAAAAAAGCGGCTCTATCGGACTTGGACTGGCCATCGTCAAAGAGATCATTGAAGAGCACGGTGGGGACATCACCGTTACGAGTAAGGTGGGCAAGGGTACAACGTTTAACTTCTGGATACCAATAGGCAGCGAGGAATTCGATGAAAAAAGTACTGCTGATTGATGATGACCGCAACATCTTGACTACCCTCCAGATCCACATGGAAGATCTCGGCATGGAAGTTCTTACCGCAGACAATGGCTGTAAAGGGTTGGAACTTTTTAGTCAGGAAAAGCCCCGGATTGTATTTCTGGATCTGAAGCTTCCGGATATAGATGGCCTGGATGTACTCGACAACATCGTCCGTTCGGGAATCAAGGCGTATGTCATCATTATTACTGCATACGCTACCATCAATACCGCTGTAAAGGCGATCAAGATGGGGGCTTTCGATTACCTGCCCAAACCGTTTACACCTGAGCAGATTACGCATCATCTGGAAATGATCGCCAAGGTTTGTGGCTTGGAGTCGGAGGTTGAAACCTTAAAAGACCAACTCAAGGGGATCGTTAAAGAAGGAGATTTTATTACCCGCAGCCGGAATGTTCACAAAATACTCAAGATGGCCCGGCAGGTGGCCGATGCCGATGCCGGCATTCTGATCAGCGGGGAAAGCGGGACCGGCAAAGGTGTGCTGGCAAGCCTGATTCACGCCTGGAGTCCAAGACAACCCGGACCCTTTATCACCGTAGATTGTGCCGGTTTGCAGGAAAATCTTTTGGAGAGCGACCTGTTCGGGCACGTTAAGGGTGCCTTTACCGGTGCTGTACGCGATAAGACCGGGAAGCTGCAACTGACCGACGGCGGGACCGTTTTTCTGGATGAAATATCCGAAATGTCGGCAACAATTCAGGCAAAACTGCTGCATTTTATGCAGCATAAAGAGTTTCAAAGACTTGGCGATACTGAAAACGTTGCCGTGGACGTGCGCATTATCGCCGCCACAAACAGAGATTTGGAGGAACTGGTAAGCGAGAAACTCTTTCGTCAGGATCTTTTTTTCAGACTCAACGTCATCGAATTATTCTTGCCGCCCCTGCGCGAACGCCCGGAGGATATCCCGCTGATTGCCGAGCATTATCTATCAAAATTCGCTGCGGCCAATAATAAGCAAATCAAAGGAATTACCTCCAAGGCCCTGGAGGCCATCCAATCTTATCCCTGGCCCGGAAATATCCGTGAGTTGATCAACGTTATTGAACGGGGCAGCATTCTTACAACTAAAGACAGACTGCATCCGGAAGACCTTCCGCCGCACATTGCAAACTACACGTCCGCAGCCCAAGGCAGCCGAAAAAAGCAGACCATGGCTGAAGTCGAAAAATCACACATCAAAGACGTGCTGCTGCATAGCGCATCCATAGAAGAAGCGGCACAGATTCTGGGTATCGATCCGGCCACCCTGTGGCGCAAGCGCAAGAAATATCAGCTCGATTGAAATTAGGGCAAGAAACGACCCTTTTATTTTGTCTGGAAAAACCTAGTCATCTGGGCTAGGTCAGAGATATCCGGCTCTGCCATGGAGTTTTGTGTCTAAAACAACAAATTTCAAGCACCCCGCCAAAAAGACGGCGGGCAAGCAAATTCCAAGGTTTGCTATTTGGAATTTAATATGCTCTATTGGGGATGGAAGCCCCTCTCTGGGGTGAAACCAAAGCTTGGCCCTATAGCAAGAAGTCTTTACTTGTTTGAGGATTTGTCAATATCAATAATTTTAATGCCTTCGATATAGTCCTTGGTCTCATATTTCGTGATTCCCATGAGTTTTTTTGTTATTTCCCCAATCCTGTCGGCTTGCCCTGTAATTTCCGCAGCATGTTTATAAAGCGGATTATCTTCTGACATATCAGCACTCAAGGCATCGGAAGATAAGATAAGATTCTGCAGCGGCTGGCTTAACTCATGGCACACAGCTCCGGTCATCTCTAAAATGCTTTGCAATTTTTCTTTTTGCAGGTGTTCTTCTTCGGCCAGCTTACGACGAGTAATATCCCGAATGATGCCTAAGGCATTCCATTGTCTGCGGTGTTGAAAAGCAGAGAGCGAAAGTTCTATTGGAAATTCTGTTCCATCCTTTCTTATAGCCGACAGTTCCAGTGTCTTGCCAATTCCATCGCCTTGGCCTGTTGCTTTAAATTGGCTGAATCTCGCGGTGAAATCTTGCACATATTTTTCCGGAGCCAGCAGCCGGTGCAGGTTCTTTCCTGTCGCTTCCTTTTTGGTGTAACCGAAGATTCTTACGGCGGCTTCATTCCAGAATGATATATTCCCCCGGCTGTCCATCATTATCATGGCATCATGGGCCGTAGAAGCCAGGTTGCGAAATATCTCCTCACTTTCTCTAAGCGCCTCCCGTGCCCGCCTTTGATCTGTAATGTCTCTGCTGTAGACAGCCAATTTCTCGACGTTTCCCTTTCTGTCGAATACAGGGTAGAAGGTGTTGTTAAACACAAGTTCTTCTATGTGGTCCTCAAAATGTGCAGGCTCACCCGAACGAACAACCTCAGCGGTTCGCGCTTTTCTTTCTTTAGCCACCCCGGGCGGAAACATATCAAAAAGGTTCATCCCGACAACTTTGTTTTTGATCTTGCCAAGTCGATGAACCGCTGTTTCGTTTATGGCAATGATGGTGCCTTGGGTATCTATAAGAATGGCCGAATCGGAAGTAGCATTAAGGAGCGCGCGCGCCGTCTCCTCGGATTGGCGCAAAGTTTCTTTTGTCCGCATGCGCCGGTCGAGTTCTTTTTCCAATTCCTTTATCCTTTGTTCCAGATTTTCATTTGTTGGTATTTCAGTCATGGGAATGTCACCTGATAACCCTGATAATCCGGATGTAAAATGAAAATTGAAGATCGACTGTTTGCGGAGGACGCCCTTTCAATTGATTATTGATGATTTGTGGAATCGCTGCGCTCTGTTTCTTTATAATAACAATTGGAAGAATACCTTCAATCTTCAATCAACAATCGAAAATCATCAATTTTTATTAGATAGTGCTATCTCAAGATCAGTACCGAAGACTGGCTGGTTCGAACGAGTTTACCCACTTTCTTGCGGGGAAAAATTTTTTCGAGGATGGATTTTTCTCCCATCCACAGGGCCATCAAGCTTCGTTGGGCTTCCCGGGACACGAAAGACTCAAAATCAGAGGGTTCGACCAGTTGTATCAATGGCATGAGCTGCCTTGCCGTATAATATTGTAAGATCGCATCTACTTTTCTTTCTACCTCGACCTTGAGCCTTGGGCCTTCCGTCAGTCCGATAATCTCGAGTTCCGCTTTGTGAAACGTAACCATCTGATTGATCATTTCAAGGGATTCCTGACTTACTGTATCATGATCCAGACAGCATACAATCTTGTTTGCAGTTGCCTCTTCTTTGACGACCAGGACCGAACAGGCGGCATCATTGGCAATTTTCTGCGGTACGTCGGCGGCGGTTTCCCACAGGCATTTTTTATCTTTGTCACATCCGATCACAACCAGATCGATGCCTTCTTCGTAAGATTCGGCCAAAATCGCTTTGGCCGGATTACCCTGTCTTACCCGCATTTTTAGATCCTTAATGGCCCCGTGATCACCGGACGGCGCTTCCCACACATGCCTTTTTACTTCGACAAATTCATTTTTACTTTTTTGTGTATTATAGGGTGAATCCTTACCCTGAAAATAGCCCAAAAACTCCTGGCGATGGTTGCCAAGGGCTTTGGTGATAGGATGTTCCAGGACTGCCTGAGCAGACTCTTTTTCTGATGGCTGCCTCTTGGGAGCAGTTTTAGGGCATATCCCCAGCAAGGTGACGTCCGCCCATGTATTCATGGCCAGTTTGGCTGCTTCCTTGACGGCGCGATTGCTGTAAGAGTATTGATCCAATGCAACAAGGATTCTCATATTAACCTCCCGGTTTATAAATCCCAAATTCCAAGCACCAAATTCCAAATTCCAATTACCTAAACAGATTTGGCTTTTCCTTCTTCAAGACCATTGATGGGTTTGGAATTTTGAATTTGGGTCATTGTAATTTGTTTGATATTTGATACTTGATATTTGTTATTTAATTTGCTCCTTTTGAGATGACTTCACACCTCTGGGGGGCACTCAAAGCCGGTTCCTCCGGCCCCGGATTCTTTACTGCCAGCACAGGAAAAGGGGATAAGGCGTGCGGCTTAGCAACTCCAGCAACGGACTTTTTTTGCTGGTCTGGCGGTATATTGATGACGCCACCAGGCCGTAACCTTGCATAAGCTCGGCAGCCTTGTCCGAGGAATTTTGAACGACACGGCAGTGTGCGGGCGGCATCTCGTTTTCAGAGAGAATTTTTTCTGCGTTTCGCAATATGGTATCCGCATCTTCTCCCTTCGCTCGGACCGATTTTGCATGTGCGTTAAAATCGCAATAGATCAGGTCCAGCTCAATCTTTACTCCTTTAAAAAATTTTAAATATGTGGCTATAAGTTTGGCATAATTCACCTCACTGCTCAGAACAAGGAGGACCTTTTCCAAGTGCACCAGGTTTTTTACCAAAACAATTGGACAGGGTGTGTTGCGGTAAAACCAGGAATGAATTTTGCTGTAAAAGGGCGCAGAATTGAACGTGTGCAGCGCTCCTTCCACGAAAAGGTCATAGAATCCGCTTTGAAGTTCATAGAGAATTTCTTTTTCACGGTCTCCGACCGACATTTTCGGAGGCCCTAATCTTGAATATGACGCCCTTGCGGCTTTGACCATCTGGTGAATCTCGGTTTGCTCCGAGGTCAGCACGGCATCCTCCCAGGTTTTGCGCACCCATCCCGACCCCGGGGATTGGCCTTCCGAGTCCGGTTCCTTCACATGGATGGTATGCAGCTCTGTTTCTATTAAGTTCGCCAAACGGCAGGCATACCTAAGAGCGATACTGGATGCCAAGTTGGTTTCTAAAGAAACGATCGTCTTAATCATGATTTCTATCCTATTTTAATCTGTTATGCTGATATCCAGGCATTTTTACAATGGTTTTATACTAACTTACCTTGATCTTCGGATCTCAGTGCATCAACGGCTTTTTGGATGACTGCGCGTATCTCACCTAGCTTAAATGGTTTGGCAATGAAATCGAAGGCCCCTTTTGCCAGAGATTCCCGGGCGACTTCTATGGTAGCATAACCGGTAATCATTACGACTTTA
>JAQBHK010000407.1:0-3482 GCA_032127815.1 Desulfobacterales bacterium | reverse complement strand
GGCAAATCAACAACCTTTTTATTGCCGGCCGGATCCTCGAGTTTATTGAACTGCACAGCGCTCGCTAACCCCGCAGCTTGCTGCGAGGTTAGCGAGCGAATCAAAAAATTAGCAGAATTCCTTACAGTCGAAGAACCCTGCAGCTTGCTGCAGGGTTCTTCAATTTAGCTTGAAGTTTGCATGTTTTCATCATATAGTGCGCGGCTAAATAGGTCGGGTCAAACACATTAGAGTCAACCTTAATTTTTTTATGTGGGAATAATCTTTAAAGATGACGAAAGCTGACAGAACGATAATATTTGGCCCCATGCGGCTGCCCTTTCTCGTTTTACCTCCGGCATGTGTTGCGCTTGGTGCAGCCACGGCAGCATGGTCCGGCAGTGAAATAAATCTTTTTTATCTTCTCATCGCCCTGATCGGCGCTGTTAGCGCTCATATCAGTGTCAACGCTTTAAATGAATATGACGATTTCAGGAGCGGTCTTGACTTTAATACCCGTCGAACTCCCTTCAGCGGCGGCAGCGGGACTTTGCCTGCCAGACCTGATAAAGCCCATGTGGCATTAATTACCGGCCTTGTATGCCTGACTATCACAGCCTTTGCCGGGATATATTTTGTGTATATCAGAGGGTTATGGCTTTTGCCTCTGGGCATACTCGGCCTGATTACTATTATAGCTTATACGAAATGGTTTACCCGCAACCCTTTCTTGTGTTTGATCGCTCCAGGGCTTGGATTCGGACCTTTAATGGTGATGGGCACCGATTTTGTTCTGACCGGTGCTTACTCCTGGACTTCATTTAGCGCCTCTTTGGTTCCGTTTTTTCTTGTAAGCGATCTTTTGCTTTTAAACCAGTTCCCGGATGTTGAAGCCGATAAAAAAATCGGCAGATGCCATTTGCCGATTGTCATCGGCAAAAAGGCCAGCGTTAAGGTTTATAGCGTATTTCTTGCCGCTGCATATGGGTCGATCATTCTCGGGCATCTTGCCGGAGTTCTTCCCCTGAGTAGCCTTGTGGCCCTTGCTGCAATTTTTCTGGCAGTCACAACCGTGCAAGGCGTAGCCCGTCATGCCGATGACATTCCAAAACTGATACCGTATATGGGTCGTAACGTTGTCATAAATATTTTAACCCCTGTGTTGCTGGCCATCGGTCTTTTTGCCGATTGTTAGCCCGCAATTATCAAGTAGGTAAAAGATGCCGGACAGATTACCCGAGGTTTTTTACAATTGGCTGGTGGAACTGCGCCGCTGGTTTCACCGATTCCCCGAACCGGCCTACAGGGAAAAAAAGACCGCCGCCAAAATTTGTGAAGTACTTGACGCTCTCGGCATCCCCTTTCAAGCAGGTATCGGAAAAACCGGTATAGTGGCAAAACTCAACGCCCACCGCAGCGGACCGGTCGTGGCCTTCCGATGCGACATGGATGCCTTGCCCTTGGAAGAGGCCCATGGAGTCTCTTATAAATCTGAACACCACGGCTGTATGCATGCTTGCGGCCACGACGGTCATATGACCATCGCCCTGGGGGTGATTCGATGGCTGCTGGAAAAAGACTGGCCTCAGAAAGGAGCTGGGGATATTCTCTTTATCTTTCAACCTGCGGAAGAAGGTGGCGCAGGTGCAAAGGCCATGCTTAATTCCGGCATTTTTAATTCGCTGCCTGTAGAAGCCGTTTTTGCCGGCCACCTTCATCCTGAACTCGCTGCCGGTGATATCGGCATAGCTCCGAAAATAAGCAACGCTGCCGCAGACACCATAACCATCCGGCTGCGAGGCAAAGGCGGTCACGGCGCCCACCCCCATCAGTGTAAAGATCCCATTGTTGCCGGATCGCATTTGGTAACCCAACTTCAAACTCTCATCAGCAGGGAGCTGCCGCCACTCGACAGTGCCGTACTCACCATTGGACGCTTTGAGGCCGGAACAGCCTCAAACATCATTCCCGAGAAAGCATATCTGGAAGGGACTCTAAGAACCTTGAGCCCTGAAATACGGGAAAAGATTATCAGGCGGCTTCAGCAAATGGTAAAAGGTGTGGAAGTGGCGCACGATGTTACCGCAACCCTTAAGATTACTCCGGGATATCCGGTACTGGTTAATGATTCCAAGCTTGTAAAGCACACACAGGATATTGCCTCAGAAGTGCTGGGCAGCGACCATGTCCATTCTCTGCGACCCAGAATGGGTGCCGAGGATTTTGCTTATTTTTGCAACAAGTGGGGCGGTATAATGGTAGGGCTCGGTTGCCATGATCCTAAAAAAGGGATGCAGCATGGTCTGCACTCGCCGTATTTTGATTTTGATGAAACCGTCCTGGATGTGGGAACCCGACTCTTCGGTCAAGTTCTTACGCGATATGTCGAAAAGCATACACCCTAAAAACGGATGGTTAAAAAATATCGAGAAAATAGTCTTCTTTGGCAATGGCTGAATAAGAAGAGATGTCAGGGAGGTTAAGTGATTGTTTGGCAAAAGCAAGCAGTTGATTGTAATTAAATCGCAGCCCCATTTTTTCGTAGTATTTTTCTAGAATTCTCTTTGGCCTTAAGTCTTTGAACTCGCAAGGGATCGAGATTAGCGGAATACCTTCTTGGGCTATGATTTTATAGATATCATCGTTGTTGTACTTGATTAAAGGCCTGAAAACAGTATATCCTTCCTTCATCTTGATGATAGGATAAAAACGTTGGGCTGTTTCCTTAAACCGTTTGTTACTTTCGATACCTATCTGTTGTTCAGAATTAGAAAGAATATCACCCAGCAACTGCTCTAAGGTGTAACTGACGAGGTCCCAGAGGGAGAAGCATACGATTAGGACGAGGTTCTCCCAGTCGTCTATTGAGCTGTTCAAAATGTCCTTAAGCAACTTTTTCCTCTCCACTTGACATATAAGGCATGGGTTTTCTGAACTTCTTAGGTGGTCATCCGTTTTTGCTATATCATACCAAGTTATATTTACACGCCGTTTAATCCAATATGATTCAATTCTTTTTTTTTCTGTGTCAGTATATCTACTAACAGGAAGTGCTCCTGCATGGGCCGTAAAGTCGAATCCGAATTCTTTTGCTGCTTTCGAGATAAAATGCATAACGACAGACGAGTCCTTGCCTCCTGAAAACAACATCTTAATGTTTTTACCACCAAGGTTTTTTAGTATGGATTTGTGTTCTTCTTTCCAACAAGGATAACCAAAATCTGATTTCATTGTTAATTCCTATGGAAATTGGGGTTTAATACGGTTGCGGTGGTGGCGCCTTTACTTAAGCGCGCTAAACTTTGAGCGCTTACTTGGACGCCCAAACCGGAACCGGTTAGAGGACCCGCTTTGCCGCCGGGGCCGAAAGTTACATTTTCGCGGGTGATATTTTCCTTTAACAGGTAGTTATCATAAGAACCGTCATAGTAAACGGCATCGCGGCAAAGCAAACACAGCACCCTGCCGGCAGCGGAAAGAACACCGGACTCGCCAAGATGGCA
>JAQBHK010000406.1:0-2829 GCA_032127815.1 Desulfobacterales bacterium | reverse complement strand
ACGATTTTCGGGTTGGCCTTGCCTTTGGTGGCCTGCATGACCTGGCCCACGAAATAGCCCATAAGCTTTGTTTTTCCGCTCTTATAGGCTTCAACTTCCTTGACGCTGCGAGCCAGCACCTCAAGCACAACCGTTTCGATGGCCGCTTCATCCGTGACCTGCACAAGTCCCTTTTCTGCAACGATTTCTTTAGGCGATCTTTTGGATTGAGCCATTTCGTCAAAGACGGTCTTGGCTATTTTGCCGCTGATAACTTCGTCTGCAATTAATTTCAAAAGCTGGGCCAGATCCTGAGCCAAAATCGGTGATTCGGCAATGGACTTGCCTTGGGCGTTTAACAGCCCCAGCAGGGAACCCATGATCCAGTTGCTCACCTGTTTGGGATCCGGAAACACTTTATAGCATTCCTCAAAGTAATCCGCAAGCTCGTGGCTGGATGTTAAAACCACGGCGTCGTAAGCAGGCAGCATATATTCATCAACAAAGCGCTCCTTTTTTTTATCCGGGAGCTCCGGGAGGGTCTTTTTGACAGCCTCGATCCATTCATCGTCGATGACCAGCGGCAAAAGGTCGGGATCGGGAAAGTAGCGGTAGTCAGGGGCTTCCTCCTTGCTCCGCATGGAAGTGGTTCTGTCTTTATCCGGATTCCACAGCCGGGTCTCCTGAACCACCCGGCCGCCGTCTGCCAGAACATTCTTCTGGCGGTTGATCTCGAATGCCAGCGCCTTTTCAACATGCTTAAAAGAGTTTAGGTTTTTAAGCTCTGTGCGAGTGCCTAAAGTTTCAGAACCTATTGGTTTTATGGATACATTGGCGTCACACCTGAAACTGCCTTCTTCCATATTGCCGTCGCAAACACCGAGGTAGCGGACAATTGCACGCAGCTGCCTCAGATAATCCCCGGCTTCTTCAGGAGATCCGATATCCGGTTCGCTGACGATTTCGATCAAAGGAACTCCGGTGCGGTTGAAATCGACCATGCTTAAGGGCCGGTCCGGGTCATGACTCAGTTTGCCGGCATCTTCTTCCATATGGATCCTGGTTATACCGATGCGCTTTTTTCCTTTCTCGATGTCAATGTCGATATATCCATTTTGGGCAATCGGCTGCTCGTATTGGGAGATCTGGTAGCCTTTGGGAAGGTCTGGATAAAAATAATTTTTGCGGGCAAACCGGCTGTTGGGGCTAATGTCACAGTCGGTTGCCAGGGCCGTGCGCAGGGTGTATTCAACCACTTTTTTGTTAAGCACCGGCAGCACGCCCGGCATCCCCAGGCAGACCGGGCAGGTATGGGTGTTGGGTGGTGCTCCGAATGCAGTCGAGCACCCGCAAAAAATTTTTGTTTTGGTTTTCAGCTGGGCATGCACTTCCAGCCCGATAACGGGCTCATATACCATTTTTACCTTATATGTATTAAGAAAATCACGAAAGAACAAAAACACGAAAATTAGAGAATATCAGAACCGATAACCATTTTACAGCCCGTAATGATTTGTTCCATTTTTTCCTTGCCGAGCGTTCCTATCTTTTCAATGAGTCTTGTTTTATCAACCGTGGCAAGCTGGCTGACAACCACAACACTCTCTTTTGGAATATTTCCCATGCCTTTTTTTAGCCGGACATTTCCCGGAATTTCGCCTAATTTTTTGTTGGAGGTTATCAATGCAACGACTGTCGTTCGAATATTACTTCTGTTTAAAAGATCGTTCTGAATAACAACTGCAGGTCTTTTACCTGAAGGCCCGGAATCTCCTGAACGACCGAATCTTACCCAGAAAATATCTGCCTGCCTAGGTTTTACCACGGTAATTCCTCGACTTCTGTATTATCAGCTATATCATCAGCCATTTTACGCTGTTCGGCAACGACTTCCGGGTCTTTTAATACCTCGTTAACACGGGAAACAAAAGCTTCCTCTTTGATTTTTCTAATTTTTTCTATCAAGGCTTCAGTAACTATATGGCTCAACTTTGTTTTTCTTATAACCGATATTTCTTTTATCTCGCTCAGAATTTTTTCCGGAACGGTTACACTCATTTTAGAATGTCCCATAAAAAGTCTCCCTATAATAACTTATTGGTAAGATTAAATATCATGTATTGTGCAGGATTGTCAATATGACTATAGGGCAGTTCATAAAATATTGTCCATATTTCACAAAAAAATGATGTATAGTCAAGCTATAAAATCGCTTTGCGATTTTACAAAACGCCCCGCTTAAAGCAGGACGCAACAAAAGTAAATCCAGGTATTTTGTTTTGACAAAATGTGCGGAAAATTTTTATTATATACGGCATTCGGTTTTGTTTGAACCTTTTGACTTAGCTATCAATAATTGATGGTTTCGTAAAAAATCAAAAAAAGACGTTTTGCGAACGTTTTAAGTTTTAGGTGTTAAGTTTCAAGTATCTGTTAAATAAATCAATTTTAATTACCTAAAACCTAACACTTAAAACCTAAAATGGGATGAATTAGCTTTTTTACGAGATCATCCAGGCTGCCTGTGCAAGATTTAGGTAAAACGATTATATTGGGAGAGGGATATTATGCAATTTTTCCTGTGCGTGCTGGGAATGGTAATGGTGGTGGAAGGTCTCCCATATTTTGCATTTCCTGAAAAAATGAAGTTTTTTATCCAACAACTTCTTGAGATGCCTGACAGCGCCCTGCGGAAGTTCGGTTTTGTACTGATGCTGGCGGGAGTAGGGTTGGTTTATATGGGCAAAAGTTGAGATATTAAAAACGTAATCACGAAAACACGAAAGATAGAAAGCACAAAATAATATTAAAATTTTCGTGTCTTCGTATTTTCGTGCTTTTCCCTCGTCG
>JAQBHK010000405.1:0-5143 GCA_032127815.1 Desulfobacterales bacterium | reverse complement strand
CGAGAGCCTCTAGGTCGAACGATTGGAATTTATTTGTTATTTGTATTTTGTTATTTGGGATTTAATTTACTCCATTTGAACGGGGAACCCCGAACCTATGCTTGCCTGTACGGCCAAGAGGCCGAGACAACGGTCCCGACGCCTACTGTAGACTCAATGGAACAAGCTCCGCCCAACAATCTGGCGCGCTCCTTCATGGTCAGGAGCCCGAATCCCTTATAGTCTTTGTCCACAGTTATCACTGACGGCATATCAAATCCCGCCCCGTTGTCTTTAACAACCAATGTTATCATATCGTCTGTTTTTTGCAGCTGAACATGCACTTGATCACATTGACTGTGTTTAGCAACGTTGTTCATGGCTTCCTGCAGGACTCTGAAAATTGCTATTTCGATCTCATCGGGGATATCAGTTTTTGGAAGGTCTATCTCGTGTGTGACAAAAATCCATGGAGAAGACTCCTCAAACCTCCGGCAAAACCAGCTGACGGTGGTCGCTAACCCCAGATCATCAATAATGGGCGGCCGCAGGTCTGACGATATACGGCCTACCTCATTATGTGCATCCTGAAGCATACTAATACTTTTCGTCAGTTTTTCAAAAATATTTTTTCTTGAAGACGATTCTGCAATAATACTTTCCACAAACATGATCGTAGCGGTTAATTGTTGCCCCAGGACGTCATGGAGGTTATAGGCAATAAATTTTCTTTCTTCTTCCTGGGCATTCAAAAGTTTAGTGGACAGAAGTGTGAGCTCCTGTTCGGATTGCCGCAGCAATTTTGCTATTTTTTCTTTCTCATCGATTTCTCTTATTAATCTCCGGTTGGTTTCCTCAATATCGATGACGCGGTCTTTCACAAGGTGCTCCAACTCATTTTGATAGGTCAGCAGCTTCTTCTCAATCTCTTTCCATGCTGAAATGTCTTTATAGTCCTCTACAATACCAAGGAGCTGACCATTAGAGTTGCGCCAGGGTGTCGCCGCTATAATGCATGGAATTCTGAGGCCGTTGCGATTTTGTTTTTCGACTTCGCACTCAACCCTCTCCTTACCGGCTATAATCTGGGATAAAGGGCATTCTAAAGTTTGACACAAGGGGCCGTGAAACACCTCATAGCATTTTTTGCCGATACCCTCATTCTTACTGTAGCCCGATAATTCGCATAATGCTGTATTCATCCGCATAACATTGAATTCCTTATCAATCACCCACATCCCGTCGGCAGCAGTCTGGAATATCTGATTTAGCTCAGAATAGGCCAGTTGCAGGTCTTTATCAGAGCGCTCGGACTCCTCTCTGATGGCTTCCATCTCCGTTATCCGCCGCTCATATTTTGACAATTTTTCAAGCAGATCCGCTTTTGTCAGGTCTTGATTCTTCATATTGACCTCGTCACCGAGTATAATTGAACATTTTTCAAATGTCTCACCACTACTCTAACTAAATGATTTTTTTCTTTAATTGTCAAGCTTTGGTCAGTCTACACGTTGCGGCCGGGGCGATTTCAAAGCATTTGTCCCGCTTGGGAGGAACAGCTTCACGGTCCGCACCTTGCTGATATTATGTCAATTATTTCTTAACTTAATCGTAATCTTAATCGTACTCTTAATCGTAATCAAGCTGCTGATTAGGATTAAGAGTAAGATTACGATTAAGAGATTATGCATATGCTCCACTATTTGAAGAACCCTGCAGCAAGCTGCAGGGAATGCGAGCACTGTGCAGTTCAAATTAAGGGGCTGATAGTTGCATTAGCACATATGCCCATCCGCCAATCAATATTCCCAGAAAAGCGCCGGCAATTACATCCGTTAAATAATGTTTTGATAAATATATTCGACTGAAACCGATACTGACAGCCACAAGCAAGAGAAAGGGGATTGATACGGGATATTTCATTCCAAGTATGGTGGCTACCATAAACGATCTGAAAGCGTGGTGGGAAGGAAATGAATATTTATTCCAAGGATTAAACCAAAACCGATTGTGATATACACACGGACGCTGCCTTCCGGTTGCATACCGCAAAATAATAATCACAAATAAACCGGCTATTTCCGCAAGCAATATGCATAAAACGATTTGAGAAAAAGAATCATAAAAAAAAATCCGTAAAAGAATTAAAATTGAAATAAATACCAGGCCGCTTCCCAAGTGGCTGATAACAGAGAAGCCTAATTGTAAAAATCGGTTATTATCCGAAGCAAAATATGTGCTTATTTTGCGGTCTATTTCTATCTGTTTTTTTAAAAAATTAGGCATACTTCCTCTGGGCAATGGGGCAAACGGATCAAGGTTAAAGGTTCAGAGGTTCAGAGTTAAGATATTAACCCGTAACATACAACCCGGAACACAAAACCCTGAACCTTATAACCTAGACCGACCTGATGTCCAATTTATGTGCAATCTCATGGTATATAAAGAGGTCCGTTCTTAAAAAAAACTGAATGTAAACGAAAAATACCCAGCCGGAACCCAACATGGAATCTAGTCGATCGAGCATACCTCCCATTGCTCCCAGCATCCGGCTGAAATCTTTGACGCCATGGTGTCTCTTGATCATGGAAGCAACCAGACCATTAAGGCGCTTTTGGCGACGGCCTTAAGTGTTATCTAAACCCGATGTAACTTCTCACTGACTTTGAGAAAAATGGGTTCAGGGTTCATCGGGATCATTTAGCTTCAGATTTCCACTTTTCCACTACCTGAGCGAACCGGTTTTTGGCTCGTTCCAGTTGCAGCGCAACAATCCGCTCTAACAGACCGTCTAATCCGGGTATCCCCACATATACCGTTCCTTCTATGATCCGAAGGCACCGGTTTTCATCAATCGGTTCGAGCCGCAATACGCCATAGGCCTTAAATTTATTTTTGAACAGGGGAGGTTCGACCTTCCAGCGCATTTCAAAAAAATGAAAATATTTTTCCTCTATGACTTCGTAACCCAATTGATCCCCTCTGAGTATTTTTTGGGCAATTTTGCGGGCAACGTAATTTAAATCCATCTCAGACAGATCTACTTTAGTGATAATTTTCATGCGCCGGCGCAGCATACGGTCCAAGGACTCTCTTTCCAGCTCTACATAGGCCTTATGACCATATTCTTTGGCCAAGAAAGCATCGTACTCAGGCGTACATAAAAGCCGCCACAGTTCCGGGGCCGACATGGGTATCTCATTATCAAGATAAAAATCCATAAATTTAAATATCCCTGCTACCCGGACACCTGAGACTCTTCAACCGCATGGGTGGGACAGCTTAAGGGTTGAAGCTGGTTGAGACGGTAGCTGTTAATGATCTCGTTCACTGAAAGCCCCTCTTGGGCCTTATATATATCAACTGAATTCTCTTTCAGCACATGAAACGATATTTCACCGATCTTGGATGTAAGCAGCAAATCTATCTTATACCTGACCATAACTCTGGCGACCTTTACGCCGATATGTCTTTGTTCGTCAAGGAATTCATTGTTGTAGAAATCTTCAATGTGGACTTGGTTATCGCTTAACTTCAAGACAACAAAGTAAGGCGCCCTGGCAAAATGGCCGTAGATCTTAGAGTCCAGGCCTGCTATGTTCCGGACAGGGATCATGGCTGAAACAATCTCCTCCCTGGTCGGCTCCACATGAATAAAGACAGATTCGATCTGCTCATAGTTTTTTGCGATGAAGTCTTCCACCTTGTCGGCCAATTCGTGGGCTTTGTACAAGGAGAGCGACGGCCGGGTCGCGATGACACATTCTACCATCTTAAACGGGCCGGACTGACGAATCTTTACATTGCTGACCCCTTTGACCCCATAGATTTTATTTGCTTTTTCTTCAAGTTCAAATTGCAGCTCCGGGTCCAGGTTCGCATCCATCAAAATTAAAAGAGAGGTCCATATATTCTCGACTCCCAATTTGAAAAGGAGTATCGCGATCAAAATAATGATGGTGCCTTCCACATAAGGTATTTTGAAATAGGCCAGCAATATGCCTATTGATACGACTAATGAAGTGAAAACATCCAGCATCGCTTCGCGTGAATTCGCAATAAGCGATTGAGATCCGATTGATTTGCCGACTTTCGATTCTTTTTTTGCTACAACAAATGCTGCCATAGCGGAGACGATGCTTGCCACAACCGGTAAAATTGGAAACGATACGACCGATTCCAGATAAAAGAGCTTACTATATCCTTCCCTGAATATCTCAATGCCCGCCACAACGATCAGCCCGCCGACGATTAAACAGGCCAGTGTTTCCGCTCTATACAGTCCGTAAGGAAATTTTGCGGTCTTGCCTCTGGCAGCTATCCAAAGACCAAAGCCGGAAGCAGCATGGGTCAAAAGATCGGCACCGCTGTGAAACGCGTCAGCGATTAAAATCTGTGAGCCAAACAGATAACCAACTGTGCCTTTCATTACAGCTAACAAAAAAGATACAAATGATGAAATAAAGGCAATTCTTTGCCCTCGTTTTAAATTTTCAATTTTATTCTTCATCCTTTTTACCAAAACCAAATGGCATGGCGCATTCCTTTTTTATAAATGGGTCTTCCTGGTTAACTTAACAATCTTTTGGCAGTAGCTAATCTTAGCGCTGCATAAGCAGCGGATAAAAATTCATTATTATAGGCCCCTAATTTAACATAGGGAAGAATTCCACTTTTAGGTTTTCCATAACAGTAGACAAACAATAGTTCCTCCTTTGAAAATCTTTCAACATCAAACCCTTTTGAGCGCAGTTTCATCCTGAGGTTATCAATATCCTTATAGCCGTCTTTGGGTCTTATTTTAATTCTGATAGGGCTCATCGGGACCATAATCTCTTCTCCATCAGCCATTTCAAAGGCAGCGTCTCCGATCATTTTTAACTTTTCAAAATCTACATAATCGGCCAGGGCTGCATTTCTATCCCTTTCTACCACCCTGAGTTGAGCATCTTCTACCTGACAATCAATATATATGATGACGTCAAAATTATCGATATTTTGGGTTCTGAAAAGGCGTATGTTTTCATAGATGCGGCCGGTCAGAAAATAATAGGGCGCTCGCATATCTTTCAAATACAGGGTCCGCCATATAAGGCCCGTGCGTTTTGCAAGGCTCCTCCCTAAGGTACTTTTCCCGCTTCCCGGGGGCCCGTCAATACCGATA
>JAQBHK010000404.1:0-4416 GCA_032127815.1 Desulfobacterales bacterium | reverse complement strand
CTAACCGCTTGGCATCTCCACGCTGACCCATGGAGGTCATCATGACCAGGATGGTGTTTTTTAGATCAGGATCTTGCTTGATCATTTGCCCCAGGGTCTCCCCGCTCATTTCAGGCATCTGCATGTCAAGGATTGCTATTTCATACGGATCCTTACTATCTATTGCAAGGCGAAGCTCTTCGAAGGCCTGCATCCCGCTTGCTGCCTCACCATGCCGACACCCCCATAAATGCAACTGTTCTCGTAAAACGTACCGATTTATCGCATTATCATCCACGATCAGGATGCGTTTTCCTTTGATATCATCGGGGACAACAATCTTTACCTCTCGGCCTTCAGGCTGTTTTTCAAGAACCACTGTAAACCAGAACTCAGAGCCTTTACCCTTCTCACTTTTCACTCCGATCTTACCGCCCATCATTGCCGCAAGCTGTTTTGAAATTGTCAGTCCCAAACCTGTGCCACCGTACTTGCGGGTTGTGGAACTATCCACCTGGGAGAACGACTGAAAGAGCCGGTCCATTCGATCTTTTGGAATACCTATCCCTGTGTCGGTAACGCTAAAGCGGATGGTAGCATGGGTTGTATTGTCATCCTCGAGCATAGCCTTAACAACCACTTCGCCTTTTTCTGTAAACTTGGTTGCGTTGCCCACAAGATTAATCAGTATCTGGCGCAGTCTGCCGGGATCTCCATGTAACAGCGAAGGGACTTCAGGGTCAACGATGACTACGTACTCCAGACCCTTTTCATGAGCCTTGATAGCTACGAGATCGCTTGCTTCGTCCATAGCTACCCTCAAATCAAAATCAATAGCCTCAAGATCAAGTTTGCCTGCCTCAATTTTAGAATAGTCGAGAATGTTGTTGATTATTCCCAATAATGCATCTCCGCTGAGTCGGATGGTTTCCGTGAACTCTCGTTGTTCTACGCTCTGTTCTGTACCTAAAAGAAGGCCCGTCATGCCGATAACTCCGTTCATGGGCGTACGAATCTCGTGGCTCATGTTGGCCAGGAACTCACTTTTGGCCTGTGTCGCGGCCTCTGCAGCTTCCTTGGCCGCTTTCAGTTCCTTCTCAGCCTGTTTGCGCTCGGTGATGTCCGTATGAATGCCTACCAAACCGATGGTTTTGCCCGACTCGTCCTTGATTGCATCTGCTCGCAACAGAACGACGAGTTCTCCACCGTCTTTTGGCACCATCGTGACTTCGCCGGTCCATGAACCGCCGGCCTTGATGGCACGAAAGACTGCCTCTGCTACTGACTTGTCGGCATACAGAACCGACCCACCACCGTCTGTGGCCAATTCCTCGGGTGTTTCGTATCCAAACATCTTGTCGAAGGCTTTATTTTGATAGAAATGAATACCTTCTGGCGTCGACATGCCCACTGCATCGGTTGCACCTTCCACTGCCTGTTTGATGCGAACCAGAGACTCGTTGGCCGCAGTCAGTTCTGATGTGCGTTCTTCAACACGAAGTTCCAGCTGGTCGTGAGCTTCTTGCAGCGATTCTTCTGCCCGTGTCCGCTCGACCACCTCCGTTTTCAGACTTTCGAGCGATTGTCTTAACTGGTGCGTCATACTATTGAAAGACGTAGCAAGTTGGCCAATTTCGTCTTGGCTGTCTACATGGGCCTCTTTGTTAAGTTCACCGGATTGAATGTCGCGGGCAACCTCAGCCAACCTGCCTATCGGCTTTACAATTGAACTTGTTAAACGAATCGAATAGAGGAGCCCCAGAAAAAGGGCGCAAATAATTGACCCAAGAATAACGACAGTGGCAAATCGTCCCACGCTTTTCATCTCTGCTAGCGTATAGCGACCAATTTCGGAAAATGTGTCGTCGAGATTTTTTTCGTGGTTGACCATCAGGCGCGTAGATTTTCTTTGACTGGCCACTTCGACATTATATTGGTCTATCCGATCTTGATAAATATCAAACTGCTTTTGAATTTCTGCTCCTAATGACCGCAATGCATCACTGTTTTCTATAAATTTACGCCATTCACTTATAGAAGTTTTCAATGCTGTCAGGGCAACATCGGCAGTTTGTTGACGCCCGGCCGTATTTCTGTCAAAGTAGACAGCACTGGCGAAGAAAAACAACTCATTCTTTGTTGTCATGTCTTCGCACTTCCATCCTTTTCTGAAAAGCTCAAGCAACTTGATGTTAACATTACGATAGATGGGTGTTATCTTTGCCTTCGTCATTTCCAAAACATAATGTTGCTCTAACTCATATTTGAACTGATTGATTTCACTGAAAGCACGATCAAGAAGTTGCCCCAGTTCAGTGTCGGTTTCCACATCGATCATAAGGTCTGTGGACAAACTTGCAGATTTGTCCAGGAGGGTCAGCGCCTCTTGCGCCGCTGCTGCCTGCGCCTTTCTCCCTTCGCTAAAATTGTTGCGCATGTATTCATCTATTTTGTCTTTGGCTGTGACAAAATTGTCTCGAACTACATTTATCTTCATGTAAAGGTATGTCTTGTCTATTACCTTCTCCATTGCCAGATACCCTGCCAGACCTACAATGACAGTAAAGCAGAGCATTGTAACAAAACCCAAACTAAGTCTCGTTTTCAAGGTCGTATTTGGGAACATTGTTAAACTCATCTCGTGGATCTTTTCCTTGCATAGCCCGAAATGTTCATTTGAGCATCTCGAGTCTTGCCTTTTATCCTTCTTTGCTTTTGGGTGTGCTAATCAAGGGAACATTGAGCTCTATAGCCTTATTGCAGAAAACGTGCCAGAAATGCTCAAAACAGGTTTTGCTAATATCGTTAAATGGTTAGATTTGCCTAGCTCAGCCACCTGTCGAGAATGCGGACAAACATGTCAGATTATTGGCGGTTGGCGACCTTCCCATGATCTAACTAGCGTCTATTCACGAATCCAAAATGAACACGATATGTGTCCAATTCAGTCCCGCCTTGGCGGATTGTCCTGATCAAAGCCGCATCCCGCTATAGCCGGACAGTGAGGCGACGCCTACCGCAGAATTGGCATGTCGATCAGGTCTAAGCAACCTTTATTTCTCATTTGAGGTTGTGTCATTACCTTTTATCCTAAAATGACATGAGACATAAACAAAAACAAAAGAAATTGACGTAAGTCAAAGACTTTACCGAAATATATTGAGAAATTAACATTAACATCAGAGCAGTTTAATCGAACCGGTGTGTGAACTTTTGAAAAAAACTGAGAGTATAAAATATACCGAAAGTTCCTTTCCACCGCATGAGGAAAGGAAAAAACCCCATGTATGGGGCAAGCGGAACTGGATTCAACTGGCCGTATTTCTCGTAACCATCGGAATAGGAATCCAGTTTTACATCTATGTTCATCAGGCCTTGAATGGTGCTGTCACCGTACTCAGGCCTCCGGGTGTTGAAGGCTTTCTTCCCATCGGAGCGCTGATGGGATGGAAGCTGTTCGTCCAAACCGGCATTTGGGATCCGGTTCACCCGGCCGCGATGGTGATCTTAGGCTTTGCAGGTTTTATTTCCCTGGCGCTGCGCAAATCCTTTTGTGGATGGTTTTGCCCGGTGGGGACCCTTTCGGAATGGCTCTGGAAGCTGGGAAGAAGTCTTTTCGGGAAAAACTATAAGCTGCCCGGCTGGTTGGATTTCCCTTTGCGCAGTCTCAAATACCTGCTGTTGGGGTTTTTTGTAAAAACGATATTTTCCATGAGCAGCCCTGCCATTTTAGAGTTTCTGCAAAGTCCTTACTACACAATGTCCGATGTCAAGATGCTCCATTTTTTTACCCAAATGTCCATTTTATCAATGGTCGTTTTAACCGTCCTGGTTCTATCGTCGATTGTTATACGCAATGTCTGGTGCCGGTACCTGTGCCCTTACGGAGCGCTGATGGGATTGCTGGCCGTATTCAGCCCGACACGGATTCAACGCAATCCCGACACCTGTATCAGTTGTAAAAGCTGTTCGCAAGCGTGTCCCTATTATCTGCCGGTGGATAAAAAACGCTGTATTATCAGTCCGGAATGCAACGGATGCATGGAATGTACGCGCGTCTGTCCGGTCGATGAGACCCTGGAGTTAAAAACCATCGGCACAGGCAAAAATGGTTGGAGTACGGCCAAACTGGCTGCCGTCGTCATCGTAATTTATATCGGGATGGTGTATGCCGCCGGAATTACCGGGCACTGGAAAAGTTCAGTAACCGAGCACGAATTTAGCCAAAGACTGCAAACCATCAATTCACCAGAAATAACCCATCCAAAGGTGCGTTTCAAGTAACCGGCCAAAACGCTTAGTGGTTGCTCTTTTGATAAATAATATCCCTAAAACACGCCAATACCCGGAATACTGGCTTTGAAGAGTTTGCTAACAGATTGGAGGAAAATTCATTGCCCCGCTTCAAACCTCTGTTCAATGATCAGGGCCGGTCTA
>JAQBHK010000403.1:0-15777 GCA_032127815.1 Desulfobacterales bacterium | reverse complement strand
CAATTCATGAAGATGTTGCCAAAAGTTAAAAGACGACCGGCCGATCTCTTCAACCGGGCTGCCGGGGCCGGGCTTGATTATAGAGGCTTCTTCGAATTCGGAAGGGTCAAAAAGATCAAGGGGCTGTTGGAACGCCGCCTTGAGTCCATGAATCTCCAGTACGCCACCGGTTTTTTGAAGGCGCCGCCGCAGTTGAAACAGCAATCCAATGCCGGAACCGTCACAGTACTCGATGCCGGATGCATCAACGACAACCTGTGTCGGCAATATGCGATCAAGTTCGCGGTGGGCCTCTCGCCAGATATCACCCGTACTGGTTGCGTCCAGCCGGCCGGCAATCTTGATGGTGAGGGCTCCGGGCGCTGTCAACTCGGTCCGGATAGAGGCGGAGGGTCGATCGGATACATTCAAAGAACCTTGGCGCGGCATCGCAATACCTCCTTGAGACCCTATATCAAGTTTCTATCCAAGTCACAAGATAAACAGTTGCAGAATGCACGTGTGCTCGCCATGAGCGGATGCCCTTGCTTTATCTCATTCTTTTGGGCGATTCCTTTCAGGGAAAACTACGGGCCATTGCGGCCGGGCCGAAAACCATTACACTTCGATTTGCTGTGGATGAAAACAACGCCATCGCCGGGGTGCGGATGAACATCGAACATCGAACGTCCAACTCGCCAGAGGCGAGCAAGCACTTGTCCGCCTTCGGCGGATCGAATGGTGAATAAAAAAATAAATGAAATTAAATTGCAACAATGCTATGTAATCCTGCTATAAAGATTACGACAGGGTTGCAAGTTGCAGCGGGAGTTAAAGCTTCATCGTCATATTTGCGGGTATTCTGGCGCTGTTGTTCCCGGGTGCAGTCCGACCTAACCCGGCACAGCGCTCCGGCAAACGCGGACAAGCGGATTTTACAATCGAATATCCCGGATTTTTCGGGCTTGGGTTTTAAGGTCTTAGGTGGAATCACAACGTCGTAAAGTATCTGTTGCACTTTTATCGGTCATCTCGAACACCGTTCTGGTGATCCTAAAGCTTGCTGTCGGTCTGCTGATCGGCTCGGTATCGATCCTCTCCGAGGCCATCCATTCAGCGACAGATCTCATCGCCGCCGTTATTGCCCTGTTCTCCGTCAAAACATCCGGCCGGCTGCCCGATTCGAAGCATCCCTTTGGGCACGGCAAAATCGAAAATATTTCCGGAACCATTGAGGCGCTGTTAATTTTTCTTGCGGCCGGCTGGATCATTTTTGAAGCGGCCGCAAAGCTGAGGCACCCGACTCCGGTGGAAACCGTCGGTTGGGGGGTGGGAGTCATGTTGCTTTCAGCCGTGGTCAATATTGTCGTATCGGAAAAGCTTTTCAGGGTGGCAAAGGAAACCGATTCCGTTGCGCTTGAGGCCGATGCGTTGCATCTGCGCACCGACGTTTACACTTCGGTCGGGGTCATGGTCAGCCTTGCCTTAATCTGGGCAGGAGAAAGAGTTTTCCCGGGCCGTCACTTTCACTGGTTGGACCCTGTGGCCGCCATTGCCGTTGCCCTGCTGATCATTAAAACCGCGTATGACCTTACAGCCAAATCGAGCCGTGATCTTTTGGATTCAAGGCTGCCGGATCAGGAAGAAGAATGGATTGTTGACATCATTAAGCAGCACCGGTCAACCATCCATGGATTTCACGGTTTGCGCACCCGCAAGGCCGGTGGTTTCCGTTTTGTGGAGTTTCATATCAACGTGAACCCGCTGATGACGGTTCAAGACTCTCACAATATCAGCGAAAAAATAGCGGTTCGAATTAAAGAAAAATTCCCACACACCAGTCTAACGATTCACACAGAACCCTGTGACGGTAATTGCGAAAAAAAATGCCTGGAAGGCTGCATGCTGCCGGTCAAAGGAGATATTAATTCGAAGCGAGGATGAGATCGTTATTAAAGCAGTTTCTTTGGCCGGTCAAGTATCAAAAAGTGAACTCGATTCGGGAGTGATCTACCCGCCGCTTTCAAGAATCGGGGAAGTTTCAGCAGCAATCGCCATTTCTGTGGCAAAGGTGGCCTACAGTCAGAACTTGGCAAAAACGCCCGAACCAGAGAATATCCTGGCGTATATCAAAGCGCAGATGTATGTGCCGGAATACCAGACATACATTTGATTACATTGGATTACGGCTTATAATCAGGCAAGTTTTTGTTGCTGCCCATGATTGGTGCCGGCGTGAAGTTACCGAACCGGATCGAATAAACTTAGGTTATGCCGTCTCTCTTGCAAAGCGTTTCAATGCCGGATTAACAGTACTCTATAGTGACGAATCCCGAAAGAACGCGGACCTTTCGCAGACCAAAGAAACGCTTTGCAACCGGATTACAGAGACGGTCCAGGCTCAATGCGACATAAAACCAGTTGTTCGAAAGGGAAATGCTGCCGACCAAATCATTACCCACGCCAGAAAAGAAAAAGAAGGTCTTATTGTTTTACGTGCTTACCACCAAATATTCCAAGATGCCGCGGTGTTAGAAAAGACTACCGATCTGGTTGTGCGGCATGCGCCGGTTCCGGTGCTAATAATACCCACCTTTTCCAAAAGTTAAGCTCCATCATTACATCTTGATCGTCAACAACCAGATCGACGAAAGGATGATCGTGATAATCATCGGAACGAAAGCGGCCTTGATATATTCCATGAAAGAGATGGAATATCCCTCGCGTTCGGCCATTCCCACGGTCACTATATTGGCACTTGCTCCGATTAGGGTTCCATTGCCCCCCAGACAGGCTCCCAGCGCCAGCGCCCACCACAGAATTCCACCCTGAGCGCCGGGGACCACTTCGGTCAGATAGGACACGACCGGCAGCATAGTGGCCGTAAACGGAATATTATCGATAATGCTCGACGCCAAAGCCGAAACCCAGAGAATCATCAGCACGGCCACCACCAAAGACCCTTTTGAAACCCGATGGACCCCGTCGGCAATGATCTGGATCAGACCGGTTTGTTCAGCTCCGGCCACAACAATAAAGAGCATCATAAAGAAAATCAGGGTGGGCCACTCGATCTCATGTTCCATGACTTCTACGATATTGACACGACTGATCACCAGAAGCACGGCAGCACCTGTCATGGCGGCAATGCTGGGCGGCATTTTCAGGGTTCCGTGGATGATAAAAAGAAAGATGGTAATCCCCAGCACAACCGAGCAATACACAAGTAGTTTTTTATCCGTGATTTTATATTCCGCTGCATTTAAACCACTGGTCTTTTCCCCGACATCCACGGCCTGGGGCTGGGCGTAATCCTTTTTATACCAGCAGATGAAATAGACCGTGCTTACCGCCAGGCAGATCAGACAAATGAATGCCAAATAATAGATAAAATCGACAAACG
Organism: Desulfobacterales bacterium; assembly: GCA_032127815.1. Classification (GTDB taxonomy): domain Bacteria; phylum Desulfobacterota; class Desulfobacteria; order Desulfobacterales; family UBA11574; genus Desulfatibia_A. The sequence goes on along the minus strand of JAQBHK010000403.1, from coordinate 12,395 downwards.
TCAAATGGGCATAGGAGCCGATCATGATATTGGGCGGATCGCCGATGAGCGTGGCGGTTCCGCCGATATTCGAAGCAAACACCTCCGGAATCAGCAGCGTGACGGGATTGATGTTGAGTGTCTTGGCAATTTTGATAGTGACCGGGATGATTAACAGCATGGTGGTCACATTATCCAGAAAAGAGGATACCAGGGCCGTAATGAACATGAGAACGGCAGCCAGAACAAAAACATTGCCACCGGCCAGTTGATGGGACTTAAAAGCGAGCCATTGGAAAACCCCTGTTTTTTCGATGATGCTCACCATAATCATCATGGCCATCAGCAAAAAAATAACGTTCAAATCAATGGCAGCCGCGGCATCTTCAAAGGACAGGATAAAAAAATCGGCGTTCAGAGTTCCGGCCGTATAACTCACAAATAAAATCAAAGACGCCCCCAAAAAAGCTGCCAGGGTTCGGTGCATGAATTCAAAAGCGATAAGCACATAGACCCCCAACAGCACCAAGGCGGCCATCCAAAACGCCGGGGTAACGGCCCTTTTTAAGATCAGATTTTTATGGGCCAAATAAAACGAATTTCCTTTGTCGTCGATTTTTTCTCTTGTGATTTCGTCCACCACCAAACGCCCGGAGCTTTGATAGGAGGGTTTGCTGATTTCAAGGGCCAGCTGTGCTGCGGCCAAACGTCCTGCCGGCAATCGGAGTTCGGCTTCATAGGTCCCATCCCGAGAAGAAGTGATCGCTTTTTCCACTGCAATTTTTTCGTTATTCAGGTACAAGACAAGAGCACAGTCTTTTACCCCTTTTCCCTGCGGATTGGTAATGATTCCGGAGATGATCAGGATATCGGAAAGTGCGACGGGGTTTGACGTTGCAACGCCGAAGCACGGCATACCGGCCAAAACAACAACGGCAACGACAAATGCAAAGCATGTCAGCTTTTGTTTCCTTGTCGTGCCGAGTTTTTTTGTCAGAACATTTAGCAAAGAGCAGTCTGCTGACATGATAAAGCTGGAGACATCCGAATTTGGAATCATGGTATTTTTCAAAATATCAGTTTAATCTGGCATAAAACATTCCAATCAAATAAACCATCAGAACGACATGCGGCAGCCACCGGTTGCCCCGGGTAAGCAAATAGCCCCCCCGAAAAGGGCGAACGTATCGTCCCAATGGGTCTCGAATACAGCGGCACCCGGATATGGGTCATCGCCATGGCGATGACCGTGCCCAAAAGAGATAGCATGGCACTGAAAAGATAGGCTGCGCCCAGGCTAACCATTTTCAAACCGCTTTTTTTTCTTTAAGCCTCTGCCGGAGTGGTTTTCAGGCTGCGCCCCCGCCACAGCATATATATGGCAGGATAGATGATCAATTCCAGAATGGTGGAGGTGACCACGCCGCCCACCATGGGAGCTGCGATGCGCTTCATCACGTCCGCACCGGTACCGTGGCTGAACATGATGGGTACCAGCCCGGCCAGGATGACACTGGCGGTCATGATCTTGGGACGGATGCGTTTGACCGCCCCGAACATGACGGCCGCTTCGAGGTCGGCAAGGCTTTTGAGCCTTCCCTCTTGCTGCCATTTCTCGTAGGCAAGGTCCAGATAGAGCAGCATGACGACTCCGGTTTCGGCATCAAGCCCGACCAGAGCAATAATGCCGACCCATACGGCGATACTCAGGTTGAAATTTAGAAGGTACAGCAGCCAGAAGGATCCCACCAGTGAAAAAGGAACGGCTAAAAAAACGATAGCGGTTTTTTCCACCGAACCGGTATTGAAATAGATCAGAGTAAAAATGATCAGAACCGTGAGGGGAATTATCAGCTTGAGCCTCTCGGTAGTCCTGGCAAGATATTCATATTCACCGCTCCAGGAAAGGCGGTAGCCTTCGGGAATCTTCAGGGAGGCGGCTTTTTTCTTGGCTTCGGCAACGTATGTGCCCAAATCCCGACCCGAAAAATCGATGTAGACATAGGCGGTCAAAAGCCCCTCCTCGCTTTTGATGGCCGTAGGTCCCCGGACAACCTTGATCTGCGCAAGTTCCCCGAGAGGCACCTGGACGGTTCCGGCGCCTGCGGGCGTGCCCTGTCCGGCCAGGGGACGGCCGGGCATATTGACCGGCACAAGAATTCGTTCGAGACTTTCCACATCGCTTCGCAGTTCCCTGGAGTAGCGCAGATTGACCGGATACCGCGCCCTGCCTTCCACGGTGGTGGTCAGGTTCATCCCGCCGATAGCCGACTGGATCACTTCCTGAACATCGTCGACGGTCAGACCGTAGCGCGCCGCTTCGCTCCTCTTGGTCTCGATATCGAGAAAATAGCCCGTGGAAACCCTTTCCGCATAAACACTCCGCGTGCCCGGCACGGCCATCAGTTGCTGTTCTAGTGCCAGTCCGATTTTTTCGATTTCATTCAGGTCCGGCCCCAGGATTTTGATTCCCACCGGTGTCCGGATTCCGGTAGCAAGCATGTCGAGGCGGGCCTTGATCGGCATGGTAAAGGAATTGGAAACCCCGGGGATCGACAGGGCATCGTTCATCTCGTCCTTGAGCTTTTCAACGGTCATCCCTTTACGCCACTGCGATTCCGGTTTCAGGTTGACGATGGTCTCGAACATTTCAAGGGGGGCCGGATCCGTAGCGGTCTCGGCGCGACCGGCCTTACCGAAAACCTGGGCGACCTCCGGAATTTTTTTCAGTATCCGGTCCTGGAGCTGGAGGAGTCTGGAGACCTCGGAAATGGAGGCGCCGGGAACGGTTACCGGCATATAAAAAAGGGTTCCCTCATAAAGGGGGGGCATGAATTCGGATCCCAGCCGGGAAAAGGGATAAACCGTCAGCGCCATGACAATGACCGCCAAAATGATCACCGTTTTTTTAAAGCGAATCGCCAGCCGGGCGACCGGCTCGTAAATCCGATGGAGCCCGATACTGACGGGGTTTTTTTCTTCGGGCCGTATCTTGCCCCGGATCAAGAGGGTCATCAGCACGGGCGTCAGCGTGATGGACAGAAAAGACGCAAAAAGCATCGCAAAAGTCTTGGTATAGGCCAGGGGTTTGAACAGCCGGCCGGCCTGGGCCTGCAATGTAAATATAGGCAGAAATCCCACCGTAATAACCAGAAGTGCGAAAAACAGGGAAGGGCCGACTTCCTTGGCCGCATCGATCACGACATCGGTCCGGCTTCCCTGCCTGCCATCCGCATCCCATGCCTCAAGCCTCTTGTGAGCGTTTTCCACCATGATAATGGAGGCATCCACCATGGCACCGATGGCGATGGCAATTCCGGAAAGGCTCATGATGTTGGAAGTAACCCCCAGATAGTACATGCAGATAAAAGACACGATAATCGCCACGGGAAGGGTAAAAATAACCACCAGGGCGCTGGGCACGTGAAACAAAAATACGATGCAGACCGCGCTCACGGCCGCGGCCAGCTTGATGATTTCGTCTTTTAGGGTGCCGATGGATCGCCGAATCAGGTCAGAGCGATCATAGGTGACCACAATCTTCACCCCGGCAGGAAGGCTCGGCCCGATATTTTCGCGAAGCTTTTCCTTGACACGCTCGATAACGTTGAGGACATTTTCACCAAAACGAACGATAACGATGCCGCCGGTAACTTCCCCCCGGCCGTCCAAGTCCGCAACGCCTCTTCTGATCTCGGGCCCGTACTGGATACCGGCCACATCCTGCAACAAAATCGGGGTTCCGGCATTATCCGTCCCGACCGGAATCGATTCCAGGTCTTCCAGCCCCTTGATGTATCCTCTGCCCCGGATCATGTATTCGATACCGGAAAATTCAAGAACTCTGCCCTCGACGTCCCGGTTGCTTTTGCGGATCGCTTCCATCACTTTAGTGATGGGAATATTGTATGCCAAAAGACGGTTGGGATCGACCGTGACCTGGTACTGCCGGACGAAGCCGCCGATGCTGGCCACCTGAGCAACGCCGGGAACGCTTTCCAGGGCCAGTTTGACCGTGTAGTCCTGCATGGAGCGCAATTCCGCCAGATCGTGTTGCCCGGTTTCGTCGACCACCGCATAGGAAAACCCCCACCCCAGGCTGGTGGCATCAGGGCCCAGCATGGGATTGACGTCCTGCGGGATCTTGTTTTTAACGGCCTGAAGGTATTCCAGCACCCGGCTGCGGGCCCAGTAGATATCGGTTCCCTCTTCAAAGATGACATAGATAAAGGAACTTCCCAAAAAGGAGAACCCTCTGACAGCCTGCACTTTCGGAGCTGCCAGGAGGGTGGATGAAATCGGATAGGTAATCTGATCTTCGACAAGATCGGGGCTTCTCCCGGTCCATTCCGTATAGATAATCACCTGGGTGTCGCTCAAATCAGGGATGGCATCCAGCGGGGTGTTTTTCAAGGCCCAATAGCCCCAGGCCAGAGCGGCAAAAACCAGCAAAAAGACGATGAACCGATTGCGCGCGCTGTATTCAATGATTTTAGTGATCATCGCAAAGCCTGGTAAACCCTAATGTTGCATAAAAAACATGCCAAGAGCGTTATAAAAATAATTTTTGCAATGTTATGGTAAAATTACTGGGTCTGGAGGGGCTTAACTCCTCTAAGCTGAGCCTCCGAGTCGATCAGAAAATTCGCCGAAACGGCCACTTTTTCGCCGGACTTAAGACCGCTGATAATCTGCGCCATCCTGTTCGCCCTGAATCCTATCGTCACCTGGCGCGGTTCAAAATTTCCGTCGCCCGTATCCACATAGGCAACCTGTCCCCGGCCGGTATCCAAAACGGCGGATTCCGGCACCACCAGCCACTGCCCGAGGTCGACCTTAAATTCCACATTGGTAAACATCTGGGGTTTGAGCTGCCCGTCTGAATTGGAGATCGTAAATCTCACCTTCACGGTGCGGGTTTCGGGAGAAAGGGACGGATAGATATAATCGATTTGCGATACGTATTCCTTGCCGGGGAAATAGCTGAGGGTGATTTTGGCCTGTTGTCCGATTTTGATTAAAGGCAATTCCCGCTCGTAGATATCCGCAATCACCCAGAGTATGGAAAGGTCGGCCACATCAAATAGTTTTTCCCCCGGCATCACCCGCATCCCCTGTACAACCATTTTCTGCATGATATAACCGCTGACCGGACTATAAAGCGTCAGGGTTCTTACCGGCGTTGCGGTTTCCTCGATCTTTCGGATCTGCGCTGCGGTGATATCCCAGAGTTTCAGTCGCTGTTTTGCGGCTTCCAGCAGCGCAACTGCGTCATTTGTGATCATCTCGGAAAGAACGTCGCCTTTGGGTTCTACGGCAGTCGGCCTGGACCACTTGAGCACATTGAGAAATTCCTGCTGGGTGGCCAACAGCTCGGGGCTGTAGATCTCGGCCAGCGGTTCGTCCTTGTTAACGTATCGGCCCACATAGTCGACATACAGCTTTTCAATCCAGCCTTCAAATTTCGTGTTGACCGTCACCAGTCTGCGCTCATCGTACTCGATACGGCCCACCGTCCGGATCACCTTCAACATCGGCATCAAGGCGACGGTCGCTGTTCTGACCCCGATGAGCTGCTGCTGATCGGCGCTGATCTCCACTTTCGGAGCATCCTTGGCCGGCTCTTTTTTTGCAGCAGCATCGGCATCGGGTTGCGCGACCGGCTGCGCCTGACCCGTGTGTCCCGGCGGGTGCTGTGCAAAAGCGTTTTTTGCAAAATCCTGGGCTACGGTGATCCAAAGACCGGCCACCGTGATGCAAAAAAACGCAATGAAACGGTGTGCGCTACTCATGCTTATTTTCTTCCCTTTCGGACTCCGAGTCTCCAATGACGGCCTGAAGTCTGGCAATGGCCTTTTCTCTTTCCACGCGCTGGCCCCAGTACTGGGTTTCGTAATCTATAAGCGTTTTGAGCCTCGTAATGGCAACGATGGCATCGACCTTTCCCGTAGCGTATCCGGAAAGGGAAAGCTCAAAATCCTGATAATTTTTGGGAATCAGTCCGTTTTTATAAAGGTCTATGAGTTTTTCCGCAGTTTTAAGAACGGCAAAATTATCCTTAATTGTTGCAGTAACTATCAGTTTGGCGGCATCGAGTTCGTGCCGCACCTCACGCAGGTTCGCAGCAGCCTCCTTTATCGCCATAGTCTGCCGGGTCTTAAAATACAGCGGCACGTTGACCGTTCCGGTCAGGCTCCACATGTCTTGAAACTCCTCTCCCCGCGGAAAAACACTCGCGTTGAGCGTAAAATCCGGATAGTATTCCTTTTCCGCCAGCTGTTTTCTGGATTCGGCCGCTTCCGCCATCAGGTCCCTGGCTTTGATGGCAGGAGATTTCTCTGCTGCCCGTTGAAGGGCCTCTTTTAGTTCCAGGTGAAAGGGTGTAACGGCGGGTTCAACCGGTCTTCCCAGCGAAAAGGCCTCATCACGACCCACAACGGCTTTGAGCATGGCCTCAAGGGACTCGGTTTTCTGTTTAAACATCTCTTCTTTTTCAATCAGCATGTATTTTTCCGTCTGGGCCATCAGGACTTCCTGCTGGGGCGCCGTACCCGAGGCATAGCGGCCGACAGCCACGTCTTCGATTTTTTCAAAAAGGCTTTTGCGGTCCCGGATGAGATCGATGCTTTTGTACGCGAAGAACAGGTCGAAATACAGCTCTTTGACCCTGGCAATGATGTTAAAGCGCAGGGCCTCATGTTGAGCCTTGATACTGTCCGAATCCCATGCAGCCGTCTCTGCTTTCAAGGCACGTTTTCCGGCAAAAGGAAAGGTTTGCGAGGCCGAGAAAATATATTGAGCTCCCTGCATCTCGCCATAGGTGTAAGTTCGGTAACCTTCGTTCTGGTACCCGAACGCGAACATCGGGTCCGGCAGACTCCCGGCCTGAGGAATTCTATAAGCCGCGGCTTGCGTCCGCGACAGGGAGGAAAGAACCTCGGGGCTGTTTTTCAAAACCTCTTGGATCAGATCTGCCAGTCGCAGGTCCCGGCAAAGTCCCGGGGCCGCAAAAAGAAGGGGAAGCAAAAGAATAATTATTCTTTGAAGCCTAACTGACATCCACATTGAACTTTACCGTTTGCGTCTTGCCCGCGCGCATTATTTTAACACTGATCGTCCAGGATCCCGCCATGGAAAAATTGATCTGCCCCCGATAGTCATTCTCCTTCAGATCGGCTTTTTCCCGGTAACTGACAGCCGGCATACCGGGCATGGCCGGCATGGCATATTCCACCACGACCTGGGCATCGGTCACCCGGGTCCCCGCGGCATCCTTTATCTCGATTTCAATGGTATTGGTGCCGGTAACAGGGGGGTTTTTGTTTATGCTCACATGGACCGCGTAATCGCCGGCCCTTTTATCTACCTCGTAGTCCTTGGCGACGGCTGGTGCAACTATCCAGAAAAAGATTAGAACCGGAATGATTATTTTTTTCATCTTACACCTCCTTTAGAATTTTAGAAGCATCGGTTTTAAAATGCAACTTCTATGTTTTTTTGCGTCTTCGGCGCTCAAAATAAACAACCCGGATCGATAAGCCGGTAGCGGCAATGGCGACAAACAGCCTGAGTTCATGGGGCTTGATATCTCCTGCGCTATGTCCTTTTTGATAAGAGTAACCTTATTTGTTATCAACCCTAATTTAATTCAATATTAACAAACCTGTTTGCAGGTCAAGCAGGAGTATGGTAAAGATTGATGAGTATATTATGCTGGTTGCTTTTCTTTAAAAAAAGGAGCTTTTTATGAAAAACGTACTTATCATTTTAATGGTTGTTCTGTTGGCGACATCATTTTCCTTTGCGGCGGAACCGGCACCGGACGGCAAAGCGCTCTTTGAAGCCAGGTGCAGCCAATGCCATGCGCTCGATCGTGCTTTGACCAAAACCAAAACCCTGCCGGAATGGGAAAAAACAACCGCCAAAATGGCAAAATACGCCAAAGGCGCAATTTCTGAAAAAGAGGCCGAACAAATTGCCGGCTATCTGGCCGGCCGCAACGAAAAATAAGGTAAACTAAGTTGAGCGGTTCAACGTTCCGGGTTAATGAGTTCTAACAGGCTTAATCCAAAAGATCCAACATAGAATTGAGCTGCGCCGTGTATGTACCTATGGACATTTCTGCCTTATAGGTCGAGTTGGGTGGTGATGGCCTTCCCGATACCTTCCATCTCCGTGAAAGAAATCGACCCTGCTGAATTGATTAACCGCTTTTTACTTACCGTAGTAATCTGATCGGCCATCGCCTTAGCCTTTTTACCACGAAACGTCACATATGCTTCACTCGGGTAAAGTTTATCAACATTACTCGTTATGGGCACGACTTGGATTCTGTTCAGATAATGATTGGCAGCATCATTGCTTACGATGACGGCTGGTCTTTGTTTGCTGATTTCACCTCCGATGGAAGGATCGAAGTTAATCCACCACACTTTACCTCTCTTTGTCATTCAAGTCTCCAATCGTGCCTTCGGCCCACTCAAGGGCTTCAGATTCCCTGATTTGATCAGCAGCCATCTCTTTATAGGCAGCATACATATCTTTTTTTACAACATGCGGACGAACTAAGTCTTCAATAAAACGGCTGATTTTTCGCGGTCCAATGATTGTTCGCAAGCCTTCATAAACCTCTTCGTCTATGGTCACTGTGAGTTTCTTTTGCATTACAAGCACCTCCTTAAACGCTACACGTATAATAACACGTGTAGCGTTTTGGGGCAAGAGACCGAGCAATATTTTTACGAGGCCAAAAAACCGCCGGGCATCACTTGGCCCAAAAGCCTTCCGGCCTTTTTCACAATTTCCCCGGCTCCGGTATAGCCCAATGGAAATACCCGTTGCTCAAATGTCAATTCTCTGACTCTGATATAATCCTTCACTGTTTTCGATCAAGAACCACAGAATTTCATCAGATGTGATGCTCTCGATTTCCTGGCTATCAAAACGAATCTTAAATTTGTTAAAAAACAGACTGTAATTCTTGACCGTATTTTTTTCCGGAGCTCATTTTCTGAAAATCCATGAAATTGGTAATCGCCTGTGATACTTTCATGAGCAGCCTCCTTTCTGTTTTGGATTAATAAATTTGACAATAAAAACCGGAACCTGCTATTAGTGCATCATCTCATTTGCATTCTGCAAAGTTTATATTGCGCTGCACTTGTAACGGATTTGGCAAGAATGTTGCGCTTCTGAATTGGTTTGAATATTGAAGACTACTTTTGGTATGCTTGACCTTGTCATTATTTCCCAATAATGCAGGTATTATGGACTCTCAACATCGGTTACACAGTGCCCATCACCTTTTACTTGCTGAAAATTTTGAGTGCGAAAACTGGGGCAAGGAGTGTTAACTAAATTGTGTTAAAGAAAGGAGGGTTCAATGAAGAAATTAGTCGTGGCCGTAATTTTGGCTATTGTTTTAGGACTTACCTTTAATTATTCATTCAAAGCAAATGCTCAAATGGGCCAGGGCATGATGGGAACAAATGGAACCGCATGGGGAACAGGGGCTTTTCGCTCGAATGGAGAACGCATCTATTTCACTGCTACAAGTGAACGTGGTACGGAAATTACTTACACGGGTGGACCTGGATCGAGTGGTTGGATGATGATGGGAGGGCGTCTGGCATGCGTTTCGTGTCACGGCCCCTCTGGACAGGGTGGCAAACACAGCATGGACATGATGCAAGTGATGGATTCCAAAGATATTCGCTGGTCAGTCCTGCAACCCGAATTTGATGCCGAGAAATTTCGGCTGGCCGTTGTGAAAGGTCAAGACCCCGATGGCACCCAGTTGAAACCGGACATGCCGCGCTGGAATATCAGTAACGACGATCTGGCTGACTTGATTGCTTTCCTCAAAACGCTACATTAAAGAGTTAAACCCCAGCCATTGCGACAGCTCGGTCTTAGAATGACGTTGGGTAAAGGATGATGGGTATTTACAGTTTAGTCCTGTTATTTCTGGGAATTCTAATTATTGGTTTAGTATATGCCAAAACAGGCAACAGTAAAATTTCTCATCATATTTTTTTTGCGATAATCCTTCTGTTATTTCTCGTCACTTTTTTTACTATTCATCATCATTTTGAAAAGACCTGCGTAATTTTAATTGCTGGAAATTTGGATCAGGTAATCAAGCTGATTCGTTCCTGGGGGGTTGCCGCACCCCTTATGAGTGTAATGTTAATGATTACCCAAGCGATTGTAGCTCCAATTCCGGCATTTTTAGTGACGGCAGCTAACGGTATGGTTTTTGGTAGTTTCTGGGGAGCACTTATATCCTGGATTGGCGCCCTGACGGGGGCGTTGACATCCTTTTACATTGCGCGTCTTTTTGGAAACGTGGCTTTAAGGAAAATTGTCCGCAATCAGAAAGCCGTTGAATTTATAAGCCGGGCAGGAGAAAAAAGGGGCTTCTATGTTATTCTTCTATCCAGATTGCTGCCCTTTATTTCCTTTGATATTATTAGCTACATGGCAGGATTGAGCGGTATCCGCATCTGGGCTTTTATCCTCGGTACAGCTTTAGGCATGCTCCCCGCTACGATTGTCTACACGTTTATCGGCCATGAAATTCCTGTCATGGAGGGAAACTTCCCAATCCTTTTAACGTACACGACTGTTTTTATCTTTATTCTGGTTGTATTTTCTCTTGTTCAAGGAGTCCGAAAGAAAACCTGATTTCATGGAGGTTTAATTAAGGAGATAATGAAGATGGAACTGAAAAGAATATTCTTTATATTTGTCAAGAAACAGACTGTAATTCTTGACCGTATTTTTTTCCGGAGTTCATTTTCTGAAAATCCATGAATTGGCAATAGCTTTTGAAACTTTTATAGGGGCCTCCTTCCTGTTTTAGATTAATAAATTTGACAATAAAAACCGGAACCTGCTAAAAGTGTATCATATCATTTGCATTGTTCAAAGTTTATATTGCGCTACACTTGTGATGGTTTTGGCAAGTAGTCTACGGCCCGGGCTTATGGCTCATGCATTAAACCTTGAATCGGTAAAGTTCAAGATTTGAAACGGAAATCGCAAACGGAATTGAACGGTATGCCGTAGTTGATGTAGGCACTTTTTAAAGGTCACTAAATTTCACGTTTAATAATGAAAAGCACTGGAAAATCTTATGTTTTATAGATACGGCAATTTCCTTCAGGGGCTTTTTATTTTTTTAGGCATGTTCAGTCCTCTTTTGTACGTCTTTATCTGGAAAGATTTTTTTCGTAACCATCCTTTTCTTCTATTAATTGTATGGTTGATTAATATTTTGACAATTTTCATTATAGTAAAGAAGATTAATAATTTAATAAGACATAGCTGCCTTTCACCGCCACAATTTCACGACTAAAAACATATTGATTTTGTTACCGAATCTTGTATAAGCTCTATTAATTCCCAGGAAAAAATTTAGGCAAGGAACCTGCATTGCGACACCTTGATTCTGAACGAAATCATGCAACATATTGTGGGAGGGGATAATCTATGAAAAAGTTAATCGCTGTCCTTGTTATGGTCTCATTTATTTTTCCGGTAGCCGTTTATTCACAAGATCCCGCGAGCGAAGCTGAATGCATCAATATGCTTAAACCCGCACTTCAGGCCCAGTGTTTCACTCTCTTCGGTAATAATGCTGATAAGAGAGCGGCATGCCTCGACAACATTCAGGCGGAAACCGAAAAGCAGTGCAGCCGTTTTTTTAGCGGGGACAATTTCTGCTCTACCTGTACATCTGAATGCATAAACCAGTATAAGGCGACCGACCCTACACGGATAGAATGTCTTCAGATGTGTTACAGTTATCCGGCCTGTAAGAAGGGACAGTAAAAGTTCTAACGCATTCGACAGGTCTTATAAGTTAAAATTTAATTTAAAATCAAATATATAAAATACCACTTAAGCATTCATTAAAATCTGAATTGAAGGTTCCAACTACAAATCATCTATAAGATAGACCAAATAGCAAGGCTTGATGAAGGCACCCATCACTTTCGGCAAGCCTTTTCTGATTCAAGATATTGTATCCTCTGAAAAGGTTTAATAATATTCAATCACGATTTTTCTTAATTATTACACCAAAATTCATCCTTTTATCACAATTCATCTCAGTAAATCCTTCGAATAATTATGACTATGACGGCTTAAATAACCATATATGGGGCTCACATATTCTTGACATACAAGATAGGATGTTTTATATACCTAGTCTAATCATGGCGGTAAAACAGTTCCTTTTACCATAATAAAGGGGGCTGTTCGGCCGTGAGGAATATCGCACTCTTTTTAAGACATTATTATAACTATAGATTATGCTCAGACAACTTAGAGATGTTATATGCTTAGATGCAGTCGGTACGGATTAAGCCCCATAGAAGAGCATTCTGTTCAATTCTTCGATAAAATAAAGA